>CALGJS010000382.1 GCA_937927835.1 uncultured Saprospiraceae bacterium
GAAAATAATTGAAATAGTATAATTAACCAAATCTTTATATTGACATGGGAGCTTTTTTTGCTATTTGCTTTTAGCCATTGGCTATTTGCCCTCTTCAATCGCGATTGAAGAGGGCAAATAGCAAGAAGCAAGCGGCAAGAAACATCCTCCAAAGCCATTTTTTATTATTGATTAGAAATTTAACTACTGATTCACATTTGTTATTAAAGTTAGCATTGAATAGATATTGGACTCAACATTTGATTAGAATGATACGACAGCAAACCATCGTATCTTTCGCCTAAGGAAGCTGCTAAAGGTCTAATCTTCCACTCACTCCACCACTCCATCCAGCTCCGACTGCAATTCTACATCTTCTTCTTTCTTTCGATTGCGGTACCACCAAAAACCAAGGCCAGCGACCATGACGTACGGAAGTGAAAGCATATACAGGATCCCTGCGTTCAATCCTTTTCCTGCGGTACCGCCATTCTCTAGATTACTATCCGCAGCCATTCGACACATCGGACATTGAGCTGGACTTTCTACCGGCATGCCCAACATAAAAAACAGACTAAAAACGGTGATGATTCGAACAATATATTTTTTCATAATTCTATTTTTTTGCTAGTTAGCCAGTTGGCTATTAGCTTGTTGGCTTCCCTCTAACGAGATTTTACGATGGAGAGAAGTAAACTTGAGGCTGTTTCATTAAAGTGTGTCAGCGCGATAAGCTTCCTTTATAGCCTGCTCCGCAGTATTGCGGAGATCGAGGCGCGGGCTTGCAAAATGACACACTTGGTGAAACATTCCAAAAAATCAATTTAACAAATAACAAGGACGAAGCATAAAGTAAATCACTGGTCCTGTTACTGCCACATATAACCATAACGGAAAAACCCATCGCGCCATTTTACGGTGCAGCATAATTTGTCCAGTATAGGCACGGATATAAGTAAATAAAATAAACGGCAACAAGAGCGCCGCCAAAATGATGTGTGTTATCAAAAGAAAAAAGTAAAGATAACGGATATTTCCTTCTCCACAGTATTTTGTCTCTGGAGTGGTAATATGATAAAGTACGTAGCACAACAAAAACAGCGCAGATAATCCCAAGGCAACGGTCATATATCTGCGATGAGCAGCAACATTCTTTTTCTTAATCGCACTTAGCGCCAAAATTAAAACAAAAGCAACCAAAGCATTTAGCGCTGAATAAAATGGAGGTAAAAATGTAAAGTCTATCCCAACATCTAATTTTATCTTACGCATCATCACCACCAATAAAACCACGATCACCGAAACGATGGTAGCTCCCCTATTTAGTTTTTTTGCCAGCGGCAAGTTTTCTGAAATTTCGTACATACTATTATTATATTTTCTAATTCTAGCCTACCTCCCAACAATCATTCCCATTCCCATTCCCATTCCCATTCCCATTCTAATTCTAATTCTAATTCTAATTCTAATTCTAATTTACAATTCTAATTCTAATTTACAATTCGCGATCACGTCTCAATCGTGGATCACCTTCAATATCTCTTGGGAGAATCAGCGCTATATGTTCGACCATTCGTTCAATGTCGGCTTTACGATCTGCGTGGTAGTAATTTCTGATTTTCCCTTTTTCGTCTATTAGAATATAGTAAGGATAATTATTTGGATCTGCGTTGGTTTTGCCTTGGAAGTTGACACCACTACCCGGTTCTCTAGCCGCTGGAAGATCTGGCGTTCGATAAGTATTTTTTATCAAACTACTGAGTGTTTGGATATTGCCTTTGACAGTATAAATTTGTCGATCGTCTTCCAGTTGATATTTTTTTTGAAAGCCCGTTAAATCAGTGGACTCTGGCAGATGGATCAAAAGTTTGAAATCGTTTCGTTCGTCAAACTGTCGGTGTAAGGTTCCTAGCACTTCCATTCGGGATTCCGTTTCCGCTTGTGTAGGGTTTACAAAAGCAACTAAGGTCATCTGTCCATTGACGAGACTTGAATCAACTGCACCTTTTACTCCCGTCAATTGGAAAGCAGGTAAGTGTCCATAATCCTGTAGTTCTGCCAAAGCGGTCTTGGAGCGATTATATCCCAAGTTCATATAGATCCAAGATCCACCAGGAAAGACGATAATCATCAAAAACAACATCGCTGCTTGTAGGTAGTTCTTATTTTTTTTCTGTTCTTTTTCCATAATCATAAAACATTTTGAACGGAACTTAGTTTATCATTCCGCATGGATTTACACCCATCCGACAATTGGTTAGCCATCAATCCTAAAATTAATGGTAGAGTAACTTTTTGATAAGAAATGGACAATAATTAAATTGAAAACCGTTTTTTGCCAGTTGGCTAGTTAGCCGACTCCTTTCATTATTCGATCATCTCCTAATTAAAAAATTACCGAACTATCGATAATAATATTTTGACATAAAAAAAGCGGAACTATTGAGCTCCGCTTTTTTCCGTTGATGCTAAATTTTACATCTGATAAGTTTCTTCTTTCTGTATCAAACTTCCTTGAACATCCATCTTTTTATCGTTGATGCTACGCTCATTCTTTTGTTTGATTAGATCTCGTCTTTCAAACCAAGAGTTTCCTTCTTGGAAGAATGCAATAATTGCCCAAACTAGTAATAAACAAGGCATCAATACTGTCAATCTTAACCCACGTACCTCAGAACTCATGTGCATAAATTCGTAAATAATGAAATATGCTTTGTAAAGCGATAAAACAATCAGACCAATTGCCACCAGTGCTAGTAACCATCCCATCTCAGGGCTTGGTTTATACCCTAGATGTCCTTTTCCAAAAAGTGAGATACCTACTTCAATCAAAGTTACTACGGCTAGTAAGACTAACCCTTTGTATACATCTTTGATAGATTCTTCGTATGATTTATGTCCCATTTTATTTTTATTTCAATTTTTTTAAATAGCCTTTTTTAATAGAGGTTTAGTTTTATTACAGTAGATAGAATACGAGGAATACGAATACCCAAACTAAATCTACAAAGTGCCAATATAGTCCTATCTTTTCTACCATCTCGTAGCCGTTTTTCCGCTCAACATACAATCCACTCGCTACGTTGATCATTATAATAATCAAGAATACTACACCGGAGAGTACGTGAAATCCGTGAAATCCGGTGATAAAGAAGAACAAAGCACCGAAAGCTTTTGGTCCAAACTCTTGCTGCTTTTCAACTCCAGCGTCTGTCTTATATTTTAGCGGATGAAATTCTCCGTTATGTTGGTGAATCAAGTATGAATCACCTTTAGCGAAGCTGTCTCCTGCTTTTATATCGTGATCATCACCTTCTAAATAAGTACCAGACTCTACGTGTGTCCCGAATGGATTGACCGTTACGGTCATGTGCTCTTCGTTGATTAGATTATTCCACTCCCAAGCCTGACAGCTAAGGAATCCAATACCACCAATGATGGTTAAGAACATCCAAAAGACTACTCCACGTTTATTTTCTCGATGACCTTCTTGTACCCCACGTACCATCGTTACCGAACTGATGATCAAGAGGAAAGACATAAAAGTTACAAAGATCAAAGGAAGTCCGTGACCACCAAAAGGAGTTGTAGAGAATACAAAGTCAGGTACTGGCCAAGTAGCACTACTAAATCGTAAAGTACCATATGCAATCAAAAATCCTGCAAAAGTAAAGGCATCCGATAATAGGAAGTACCACATCATTAATTTACCGTAGCTAACCTCAAAAGGTCTTTTTCCGCCATCCCATGCGCCTCCTTCGGTCTCATCGTGGTGATCGTGTTTCACAACAGTTTCTGTCGCCATGTCAAAAGTTTAATGTTGGTTTAAAAGTCAACCGTTTTATAAAAAATTATATTGAAATTGTTTTTATACAACTTCGTTCTTAGGTTTGTTGTAGAATAAAAAAGAACAACAAATACACCCATAGAATATCAACAAAATGCCAGTAAATAATCGTTTGCTGAAAACGCAATTTACGAGCTGGGGTCGGATTGAAAGGCAATAAAAAGGCGTGCAGCATTGCCACCACCAATACCGCTATTCCGGCCAATACGTGCGCTGCGTGTACCGCTGCAATCACGTAAACAAAAGATCCAGATGGATTCCCCGTCAATTCAATTCCCATCGCTTCCATCTCGTAGAATCCCAATACCTGACAAACTACAAATCCAATTCCTAAGAAAGCAGTCATCACCATCAGACCTTTATACATCGCTTCATTTCCTCTTTTAAAGGAAGTATAAGAACCATGTAAAAGAATACTACTCAACACGATGATTCCAGTACTTATATAAAAATAAGTAGGTAGTGGAAATTCCAACCAATTACCTGCTGCTTGGCGTACCACATAGGCACTCGTAAAGGCAGCAAACAACATCGTCATACTCACACAGGCCGTTACCAATGCAAACACCTTCGGATGAATCTTATTATTTCTAAAATTTTCTAAAGCCACACTCATAATTTACAGTTTAAAGTATTTTATCTGCATATAATGCAAATAGTACCAAAGGCAGATAAAAAAATGAACTAAACATTAATTGTAAAGCAGCTTTTCGATTGTTTTTTCTATATAAATTCCAAGCAAATCCTGCATAAATAATGGCTGCTATCGTTAGAAAAATTGCCGAAACAATTCCACTTACATCCAGCAGGTATGGCATCCAGGAAATGGGTAATAAAAGTAAAGCATAAATAAAGGCTTGCTTGCCCAATTGCTCATCTTGTGCTTCTAAAAATTTAAATCCTGCTTGATCATAATCTTTAAAAGCCAACCAGCCGATGGCCCAAAAATGAGGCAACTGCCAGATAAACTGTAAACTAAACAAGGCGATGGACAATCCTGTGATCGTTCCTTCTGCCGCCACACATCCAATCATCATCGGTAAAGCACCAGGCACCGCTCCAATAAAAACTGCTGCTGGAGATACCCGCTTCATCGGCGTATAAATAAAGGCGTAACTTATCAATGCTACTGTTCCTAACAAAGCCGTCCAAGGATTGATCGTAGCTAGTAATCCTATACCTACTACACTCATAAACCCTGCTGCCATTACTCCCTCTGATGTTGTCATCCGGTTGGCTGCCATTGGACGATTTTCTGTCCGCTTCATATCTCGATCGTACTCTTTTTCAAGTACTTGATTTAAAGCATTAGAAGCACCCGTGACTAGAAATCCTCCTATGGATAAAACCAATAACAGGGTCATATTGACGTTTCCGCCACAAGCGATCAAGTAAGCCATGACCGAAGAGAAAACCACCGTCAGATTCAGCCGTAACTTAACCAGCTGGGAATAGTCCGAAAACTTTTGCCCTACCAGTGAAAATCCCGTATTGTTATCAGTGCTAATCTGACTCATTTTTTTTTGTTTAAATGTTGATTTGTTGAATCGTTGAGCAATATTTGCTTTTCAACGTTTCAAAAAATCAACAAATCAACCTAATACTTAATGTTCTTCGCTTTCGTTTTCGTTAATCGGTACATATTGCGGAATAAACTCAATTCCATCCTTACCGTAATCATATGCCCATCGGTGAACCGAAGGAAGATTACCAGGCCAGTTACCGTGAATTCCTTCTACTGGTGTCGTCCACTCTAATGTGGTTGCCCCCCAAGGATTCTTTGTCTTCATTTTTCTACCTTTGAAAATACTGTAGAAGAAGTTGATTACAAATAGAATCTGTAAGAAGAAAACAATGATCGCTGCCACTGTAATAAATTTATTCATATCACCAAAGTGCGCAAAAGCATCGAATGTATCAAACTTGTAATAACGTCTTGGTACACCCGCTAATCCTAAATAGTGCATTGGCCAGAAGATTGCGTAAGCACCGATCATAGTTCCCCAAAAGTGAATCTTACCTAAAGTCTCATTCATAAATCGACTGAACATCTTTGGATACCAATGGTAGATTCCTGCGAACATTCCGAAGAAGGCTGCAATACCCATCACAATGTGGAAGTGAGCAACTACAAAATATGTATCGTGCATCTGAATATCAATCGTAGAGTTTCCTAAGAAAATACCCGTTAATCCACCAGAGATAAACATAGATACAAATCCAATCGAGAACAACATCGCCGTAGTAAAACGGATATTACCACCATATAAAGTAGCAATCCAGTTGAATACTTTTACTGCCGATGGTACCGCAATAATCAAAGTAAAGATTACAAAGAAGTTAGCAATGAATGGATTTACACCAGACATAAACATGTGGTGAGCCCATACGATGAAACTTAAAAATCCAATTGCTAAAATCGAAAATACCATCGCTTTGTATCCGAAGATTGGCTTACGAGCATGAACACTCATTACCTCAGATACCAGTCCCATAGCAGGAAGGATGATAATATATACTTCAGGGTGACCTAAGAACCAGAACAAGTGTTGGTAAAGAATCGGTGATCCTCCAACATTGTCTAGTGGCGCACCACCGATAAAGATTTCACTTAAATAGAAACTCGTTCCTAATCCACGATCACACATCATTAGGAAAAAAGCTGATGCTAATACTGGGAAAGATAAAAGTCCCAAAATAGCCGTTACAAAAAATGCCCAAATGGTTAGTGGCATTCTCCACATCGTCATCCCTTTGGTTCGTAAGTTTAAAACGGTCGTAATATAGTTGATACCACCTAATAATACTGAAACAACAAACAGTACTAAAGAGACAATCCACATCGTCATACCCGCAGCAGAACCAGAGGAGGCTTGCGGTAAGGCACTTAAAGGCGGATACCCTGTCCAACCACCAGAGAAAGGTCCTGTGCTTAAGAACAATGATAAAAACATCACTAATCCAGCCATGAAGAAGAACCAGTAAGAAAGCATGTTTAGCATAGGCGATGCCATATCACGTGCTCCCAATTGCAAGGGAATTAGCAGGTTACTAAAAGTTCCACTCAAACCAGCTGTCAATACAAAGAAAACCAAGATGGTTCCGTGCATCGTCACTAAGGCATAATAGAATTGTGGATCTAAAGTCCCGATACCTGCATCATTTACCGTGATCCATTTACCAAGTAATGGTTGTAACCAAGCTAAGTTCTCCTCTGGAAATCCTAGTTGTAAACGGAAAATGATCGACATCGCTGCCCCAATAATCGCCCAAAAGATTCCTGTGATCAGGAATTGCTTGGCAATCATCTTATGGTCCATTGAGAAGATATAAGTGTTGATAAAACTTGACTGGTACTTGTCACCATGATGGTGCTCATGAAAGTGGTCATCAAATCCTTGCTCTTCGATCAATAGATCCTCGTCGTATTCTAAAACGTAAGCCATAATAAATAATTTATTAAATTTCTAATTTTTAAAATGTGGTAGCCTATTTAAAAATTGAAATACCTTTATTGTTTTTTTTCTTTTT
>CALGJS010000383.1 GCA_937927835.1 uncultured Saprospiraceae bacterium
GACCCGCTGTTTGAGCTGACTGGCGTTAAAGTTTACATTATTGCCACTATTACCATAAACACCAAAGGTTAGAAATTTACCGTTTCTCTTCTTTTCGCCATCCTTCATTTCCGTAAACGCATATCGATACTGAAATCCTAGATTCCAGATAAGCGATCCGATACTGAATTCATCACTAAAATCATTAAAATAGGCGGATTCGAGGTTTTGATAGGCAAGAATCTGATCATTTGCTACTTTTCCAAAGAGATAACCTAGATTAAAGCCTGCGGAAAAGTCTTTATATCGTACGGCATTTCCCCAATGTACCTTAAAGGTTCCACCGCTTCCTTCAAACTGAAAGTCTACCGTATCCTGCGCCGCAGTAATATCCTGAGATACAATTCGATATCCTACGTTAGAATAGGGTAAAAAAGAAAGATTCATTCCCCAATACCAAGGAGATTTAATCGGATTAGCCGCTCTATTCTTCGGGTTTTTGGTAGGAAATCCTAAAGAGATATAGTCCAAATTTCCAGTATAAAGCGTTTGGCTACCCTCTGTTCCAGAAAGATTGGTTCTTTTAATGTTCAAACCAACATCAAAGGAAGTGAGTCCTAAAAAAGCGTAAGAAGCTGGATTGACCGTATTAATGTGAAAGGGATTGTTGTAAGCAGCACCAAGGCTTCCCATACCACGAGCATGAGAAAAAGCAGGATTCACCAAATTACCCAGACCAATCCGGGAAAAAGGAGAATTTATTTTTGGTTGAGCAAAACTGTAGGTGGTGATCCCAATTAGAAAGAAAGCAAACATCCACAATTTTCTACTCCGATAATTCGACATTATAGTTTAAAATTTTATTTAGTCCGGTCAGCACTAAATTATGATTTACAAATATCCGGGTTTTCAGTTTTTTTGCAAAAAAATCAGCGTCCCCGCCTGTTAAAATAACGTTAATCTGTCCGTATTTTTCTTCATACCAACGGATAAAACCGCTTGCTTCCGCAAGTGCTCCCAGCTGACCGCCAGTTTGCAATGCGGTTTTGGTATTGTTTCCTACCAAATTCCGTACACGGCCCCGCTCCACTAGTGGCAATTTGGCCGTAAAGTGATGCATGGCTTTCAACCTCATTTCGATACCGGGCGAGATACTACCACCGTAATAATCACCGGCTGCGGTAATCAGGTCGTACTTGATGCAGGTACCCGCATCTATGACCAGATTATGCTGACCGGGATATTTAGCGAATGCCCCCACGACGGCGGCTAAGCGATCTTTTCCCAGCGTTTGAGGAGTCTTGTAACAATTTTGAATGGGAAGAGCGGTATTGGCATTCAGGTTTATGTAATAAAAATGCTTTTTAAAAAAATTATCTACCGGTTTTTTAAGTCCGCTAACTGTAGAAAGGGCGACCCGGGTAATTTTCTTTTGCTCGATCAATTCTTTTACTTGGCGTAACGTCCATTGATCCCAAACCATTTTTTTCACCAACCTGTGTCCTTTAAAAACGCCTATTTTAGTTCTCGTATTGCCAATGTCAAGAATTAGATTCAAATGAGTACTTTTTTTAGGCTGGTTGGCCTGTTAGCTGGTGGCTAGTTGGCTTTCTTCTAACGTAAATAACGCGATTAGAAATCTAACTGGCCATTTCTTTTTATAGATGATTTATTATCTAAAAATGGTGTATTAATGTTTAAAGTGTCTCGTCCCAGTCATTACCATTGGGATTTCTTTTTGATTACAAAAGTCAATACTTAATTGATCTTTTACAGATCCTCCTGGCTGAATAACTGCTTTGATTCCTGCGTCCCATGCAATTTCTACACAATCTGGAAATGGGAAAAAAGCATCAGAAGCCATCACAGAACCCTCCAATTCAAAACCAAAATGTTTGGCTTTAGTAATCGCCTGTTTTAGCGCATCTACCCGTGAAGTTTGCCCGCATCCCATTCCAACCAATTGACGATTTTTAGCTAACACAATCGTATTTGATTTTAAGTGTTTAGCACATTTATTCGCAAATAATAAGTCATCAATCTGTGCAATGGTCGGCGCCTCGTTGGTCGCTATTTTAAAATCTTCTTCTATTTCTGTTTTTAAATCCATCTCCTGTTCGATTACTCCATTGAGTAAAGTCTTAAAGGATTTTTTAGAAACATAGAAGTCTTTAATTTTCAATAAAATTCTTTTGCTCTTTTTTCCTAACAATTCTTTTGCCTCGTCCGTAAATTCTGGAGCAATGAGTACTTCGTAAAATATTTTATCAATCTCCCTAGCGGTTGCTAAGTCAATTGTATGATTAGAAATCAGAATACCTCCGAAAGCAGAAACGGAATCACCAGCAAGTGCTGCTTTCCAAGCTTCCAAAACTGTTTCACGAGTAGCAATACCACAAGCGTTGGTATGTTTGAGCACCGCAAATGTTGGGTTATCGGCTTTAAACTCTGCCATTAAATTAACGGCCGCATCGATATCTACTAGATTATTATAAGAGATCGGTTTACCACCCAAACGCTCAAATACTGCGTCGAAGTCTCCATAGAAATTTCCTTTTTGATGTGGGTTTTCGCCATACCGTAAAGGCTGTGAATTATGGATACTTTGTTTAAAGACGGTATCCTCCGATTCTTCATTGAAATAATTAAAAATAGCTACGTCGTAGTTAGAAGAAACTTTAAATGCCCGGCGAGCTAATTCTTTTCGCTCTGCCATAGTCGTCACTCCATTATTCTCTTTTAAAATATCCTCTATCATCTGGTACTCATCTCGACTTGGTACCACGACTACATCTCGGTAATTTTTTGCAGCAGCACGAATCAGCGAAATACCACCAATATCGATTTTTTCAATAATCGTCGATTCATCATTCGTAGAAGCTAATGTTTCTTCAAAAGGATATAAATCCACTATTACGAGATCAATTTCTGGAATATCATATTCTGCTAGCTGAGCTAGATGTCCTTCTTCTCGACGCGCCAACAATCCACCAAACACTTTTGGGTGTAAAGTCTTGACTCGACCGTCCAAAATAGAAGGGTATTCGGTGATATTTTCCACTGCTTCCACTGTAATTCCTAGATTTTCGATAAACTTTTGGGTTCCACCAGTAGAATATAGTTTTACTCCTTGATCGTCCAATAACCGTACGATAGGCTCTAATCCTTCTTTTGAAAACACAGAAACAAGGGCAGATTTGATCTTTTTAGGCGTAGCCATAAGTAATAATTTTAATATAAAAGGTACTAGGTTGTGAAATGAAGGTGCAAAGATACAGTTAAGAAGGGGAAAGGCAAAATTATAGGTGTTGATATGATTAATAATTAATAATGGGGTAATTAATAATGAATAATGGCTCTTTTATCGTGGTTCTAATGAAAAATGGGGGAATGAATAATTAATAATGGCTCTTCTATCGTGTTTTTTAATGAAGAATTCTACTTGCTGGCGAGATTTTGATTGGATTATTGATCTTTAAAGATTTCTAATAGTCGTTTTACTCCTTTTTGGTTTTCTGGTAAGAAGAAGGAATGTTGAATATCATTGCGTTCACGACTGGTCAGATGAAAGGTCATGGAAGCCATTTCGTTGTCTTTACTAGGTCGGTAGATAAATCGGATAATTTCAAACATATCTTCACCCAACAAATCAAAGATATAACCGAGGTTCGTGTCTTGTTCGTATTCTTGAAGCGATAGGATTTGTCCAGGAATCCCGAGCGGATTAAGTAAACTAGAGATCATTCCCTGATTATCGTTCTCGTCAATTTCTTGAATCTTGTCTCGTCCAACTACTTGAACTAGTACTACGCCACTTGTATTTTCTTTGATCCAATCTTTGAAGACGTGTAAAAATCGAGTGGCGGACATGATTCCGTAGTTGTCCCGAAATCCGGCATCCATCACTTCGATGGCAGGTTTGGTTGGCAGATATACGTTGGGTAAAATATAAGGATAGGTTGCATTCATTCTCAGGGCGGTGGTAAATTGCAAATCAGCCGCATCGTGCTTATCAAACATGGTCATAAAGTCAACTGCATCCACTTCCAAAGATCCTTTATTATCTGCACTAACTGGTGGCAATGTCATATAAGACAATCGATGGGGAGAAATGATTAAACGACGTCCGTCATTGACAATCGAAGGCGTAATAAAAAGCATGGGGATTTTAGCTTCAAATTCAGGTTGATAATAATCGCTCAATTTTTTCTTGAAAGTACCTCCTGTATTTTCGGATAATTGTTTTTCAAAAATATAGCCTCGATCTTTATAATAAGTATGACCATTCACTTGGAAAGTGGACCAAGGTAAAAATAGGTCATTTGAAATAATGGTAAACGTTAACGAGTTGAGCAGATCGCTTGAAATATTTTCGATGTATTTTTTATCGTAATAAGACTTTATTCGATTTTCTTTTTTATCGAGTACTAGTTCCCGAAGATAAGCAGCACCCAATAATCCACCAGATGCACCAGTCATCAAGGTGGTATGTTCAAGTAATCTTCCATTCAGTAAACTGTCAGATTCTTGAATGACTTGCATACTCCAAACCGCAGCTTTCATTCCACCACCACTCACACAAAAGATCGCCATTTTAGGTTTTTCAATACCTTGAGCAGCCATCTTATCTTTCCAGTTTTCAAGAATTTGAAGCGTGTGGGCTTTATCTCTTTCCCAGTTTCCATTATTACTAATATCTTGAAGATTTTTGTAAGTATACTCGACTGGAGGAATTTTATAATTAAGTCCGTACGCTCTATTTTCATGGGTAAAAATATCGAAACTAGAAAGATAATTAATCAATACCAACATGATAACAAACAGAGAAAAACGCCATTTATCAAACCAATAAGTAATCGCTCCTGTGATCGACAATACTACACAGCCCAAGATAAAAATACTCGCCCCTGCCGGAATCCGAAAGAATGGATTATCAATTGCCAACCCTAGACTAATTAATACCACCATGGCCATTAGTTGTACCACCAAGGCATTCAAATGATTTTGTTTAAAAACACCTAACAAAATACTGCTATCGTAGTGTTCTACATTTCGCACTAAACGGGTCTTCATATCTTCGGTTAGGTAGGTATCAACTCGCCAAGTACTGATCCCTGTTTTGACGGTAGGAAGTTCTGCTACTTGTCGTCCAGGCGCAATAGATTTAAGTAAATTTGGCGGTATTTTTTTTCTTCTTTTTCTAAAACTAAAAATATCTTTATTAGTCAATCTAAAATAAAAAGAAGAAATCAATACAAAGAATCCAACCCCAATCGCAAAGCTCAAGCAATGCCAAAACACCGTTGTAGCATCTCGATATTCGTTGTAGGTTTGAAAGTAAATAGTGTGTCCAAAATAGAGTACTAAAAAGGCCAGTGGAATAATAAAATTATTAAGACAAAACTTGGTAAAGGGACGAGCCAAGGATGCTAGAAAAGGAAAATGATGTGCATCTAATAGATAGGCAGTTAGATTCCAAGTGGTAAAAAAAGCACCGAATCCAAGTCCTAGAAAAAAGTAACTTAACCCACTCACCTCACCCAAATATTCAGGCGCTAAAAACAAATAGCGAATTCCAAACAACCTGCCTAATTGTCCAGTCATCAACAAGGTGATCAAGATCCAAGTTAAGATCAATAGAAGATTGTTCCGCAAGTGTAAGATCACTAACTGAATAGGAAAAGAATAAAAAATATTAGCTAATAGCTTCTTCATTTAAAGTGTTTACACCCAACAGAATATGCTAGTCCCGAAGGCACTAAGTCTCTATATAATCAATAAGACAAAATTTTTAAAGCGCAGGCGCAACTTCAAAATCAAATACTTTTATCGTGTTTTCTTAACGAGTTACCTTCTCTGTCATTTTGTAGGTCATCTTGTCTGATAGAATTATTTTCCTTTCAAAAACATTATTCCTCATCTAGCAGATTTCACCTACCATCGGTCAGGCTTTTGCGCTTGAAGTTGTAGTTGCCCGCCTGCGGTCGGACAGGCTTTTGAAATTGTTAAATGATTTTAATACACTGTAACCCAAGTAAGTTTAAATTTTGGTGGCCTCTTTTGAATTTTATTCGTCCGTACCACCTTCTATTGGATTTAACTTAATCACCCGTATTAATTCAATCTTCGTATCGCTCACCACTTCTAGGTTGAATTGATAATCATCCAGATTGATCACCTCTCCTTGTTGAGGAATCGCTTCATTCGTCATCACAATATAGCCAGACAAGGTATGGTAATCTCCCTCGGGGAAATTTAGGTTTTCGTATTTTTCGTTTAGATAACTTATTTCCAAACGACCAGACAACATGTATTCATGCTCACTTATTTGATCTTCTACGTATTCTTCTTGATCATGTTCGTCTTCGATCTCTCCAAATATTTCTTCTAGAATATCTTCTAGGGTAATAATCCCTGAAGTACCGCCAAATTCATCTACGACGCAGGCGATGTTGATTCTTTTTTTAATTAATAAATTCATCAAATCCCGTGCCCGCATTACTTCAGGAACAATCGGAATATCAATCACAATATCTTTAAGTCTACGCGGATCACTGAGCAATTGTTGATGATGTACATATCCCAGCACTTGGTCTATATCTCCATCTTTGGTAACGATGATTCGCGAATGGTAACTTTCCACAAAAACCTGACGTAGTTCTTCTAAGGACGCTGCTACATCGATGGCTTCAATCTCTTTGCGAGGAATCATACACTCCCGTACTTTTATTTTTTTAAGATGGAGTGCATTTTCAAATAACTCGGTATCGATTTCAATATCTTCTTCAGATTTAGACTCTACCCGTGTATCCCGAATGAATTGTTCTAGATCTAATCGAGTGATGATGTCAGCTGTATGTTCAATAGGTGTTTTTAAAACCGTTACCAATAATGAATTAGAAAATTTGGTCATCAACCACGCAGGTATTGCCAAAATAAACTGGAAGAAACGAATAGGAACCGCCAGAAAATAAAGGATCTCATCCGCAAAAAGTCGGAATAATGTCTTTGGTAGAAATTCACCAAAAATTAAAATAATGATGGTAATTAAAAGGGTATTAAACAATAGTATGATAGGAGGATCTGTAGCAGCATCAATATTAAAATACTGTTTAATTAACGCGGTAAGTGGAACTGTAATCAGTGTAGTAAAAACAACTAAGGCAATATTATTTCCTACCAGCATGGTCGCCAAAAATTCGGCAGGCTTGTCATAGAAATGAGCTAGCATCCGACTTCGACGTCCTCCTTTATTTCGCTTAAGCTCTATCCGTAATTTACTAGCCGAAACAAACGCGATTTCGGTACCGGAGAACAAGGCAGATAACAATAAAAAGATAAGAATCGTTAGCAAGGAAAATATTGATTT
>CALGJS010000384.1 GCA_937927835.1 uncultured Saprospiraceae bacterium
TCTCCATCTTCGTCTTCCAAGTCTCCACGATCTTTATCCCAAAGCTCTCTACCATCGATAATTTCCTTGATATCATAACTTGTCATATGCACCTCATCCAAGAATTTATTAATCAAATCCTCCGTTTCTAAATCATCTCCAAAACGATCTAAATTGTCTTCTCTCCATTTTCGAAAAGTCTCCGACCGTAAAATCGCATCACTCAGCGAATCCCCATTTTGAATATCAATATTTAAAAAATAATCATAATAAGCACGGGTAAACGGACCCATCATCTTCGGATCTTTGACCACAATTCCTCTCAACACAATATAAATATCTCCCAAGGTTTTTACCAATCCCTTTTCCATCGATCGCTGCAATAACAACAACGCTCGCACATCCACCGGGAGTCCAAAATTTCGAAAGCGTTCTGGTAAGGTTGGGAACATTTTTTGTTGATTTGTTTAACCTGCCTGCCGGTCAGGCAGGTCGTTTAATCGTTTAATCGTTGATTTGTTTAATAGCTAACTTGCCGAAATTAAGACAAGTGAACCATCTCAACAAGCGAAGCGCTTCAACGATTCAACAAGCGAAGCGATTCAACCCTCTAATTAACTCCCGAACGATTCTTAAAATCATCCGGATTATTCAAGATTATTCGTTGTATTTTTTCCAAATCCGTTTGCGTCTTAATCAACGTACCAATACCTTCGAGCGCTTGAATTTTATCGATCGCTTCTTTAGAAGAAAACTGTTTAACATACTTTAACCAGTTTAATAATTCTCGGGTAGTTGGAGCACGTTCGAGACCAATTCTACGAAGGTGATAAAAAACATCCAGAGCCGTATCGACAATTGAATTATCTATTTTAGGAAAATGCTTACTGACAATTTCGCGCATCATATCTGAATCAGGGAAATTGATATAATGATAAATACAACGTCCTTTAAAAGCTGTGGGCAATTCTTGTTCTCGATTAGAAGTTATCACAATGGCTGGCATTTCATCTTCAGAGATTTCGATGACCTCACCTGACTCCGGCATCACAAAACGGCGATGACTTAAAGCATATAATAAATCATTTGGAAATTCTCTAGGTGCTTTGTCAATTTCATCAATTAATAGGACAGAGTGTGGCGTACTATACGCCATAGCCGCTGGTCCTTTTACAACATAGTCTGCCAGTGATTCAGGATCACGTCCGCTGGTAGAAAGGTTGGTCTTTAATCCTTTTTCGCTTCGTTGTGCATTCAAAATCTCAATCTGCGAATCCCGCAAATATTTGACATGATCAAACCGTGCTACAAATTGTTCTACATTACTTTTCGATCCCGTCGGATACACAAAAAGATCTAGGTTTTGGTCTGCTGCATACTGCAATGGCAATTCTGTCTTTCCCGTTCCTGGCTCCCCTTCAATCAATAAAGGCATCCCCAACGTCCGCGCAATATGAAACGACTGCGCCAATTCTCGGTCACACAAATATTGCTTCGACCCATCCCAAAATTTTTTATCTGCCATTTTTAGTTGATTTGTTTAATCGTTTAATCGTTTAATCGTTGATTTGTTTTTCATTAAAATAAATAGGCCAAAAGAAAATTATCTAAATAGTTTTGGTATTGAATTACACGATCGCGTGCATTATTCAATAAAAGAAACACGCTAGAAGAGGCATTATTAATTATTCATTAAAAAATTATCAATTACCCTTTCAACAACTCCTTTACCACCTCTGGATTCAACAAAGTACTCACATCACCCAGATTCTTCGTATCACCAGAAGCAATTTTACGCAAAATTCTTCGCATTATTTTTCCGCTCCTAGTTTTTGGTAAAGCGGAAACAATTCTAATCTGATCTGGTTTAGCGATAGGACCAATTTCCTTGGTAACGACTGCACGAATTTCTTTGACGAATGCCGCTTCGTTGGTTACTTTTTTATTAGGAATAATGTAAGCGTAAATTCCTTGTCCTTTGATATCATGTGGATAACCGACTACAGCGGACTCGACCACATTATCGTGTTCGTTGACCGCATTTTCTACTTCGGCAGTTCCCATTCGATGTCCAGAAACATTGATCACATCATCGACTCGACCAATGATTCGGTACATGCCTTTTTTGTCTCGTCTGGCACCATCACCCGTAAAATACATATTGTCAAATGCAGAAAAATAAACTTGTCGACAACGTTCGTGATCACCATAGGTTGTTCGAATCATGGACGGCCACGGAAACTTCACACAAAGCAATCCTTCTTTTCCATTCCCTTTGATTTCTTTTCCTTCCGCAGTCATCAAGCAAGGTTGAATACCAGGCAAAGGATAACCAGCAAAGGTCGCTTTTTGAGGAGAAAGATCCCCTAATCCAGAAATCATAATTCCACCCGTTTCTGTTTGCCACCACGTATCTACGATCGGTAATTTATTTTTTCCAATCTTCTCTTTATACCAATTCCAAGCCTCTTCGTTGATTGGCTCACCGACCGTTCCTAAAACTTTTAAATTACTCAAATCATAGTGCGAAGGCCAATGATCTCCTTTGGCCATCAACGCTCGAATCGCAGTTGGTGCGGTATAAAATTGATTGACTTTATGCTTTTCGCAAATATGCCAAAAACGACCTGCGTCCGGATAGGTAGGTACACCTTCAGACATGACCGTCGTTGCACCCGAAAGTAGGGGCCCGTAGATAATGTACGAGTGTCCAGTGATCCAACCAATATCAGCCGTACACCAATAGACATCTCCTTTTTCATATTGGAAAACATTCTGAAAAGAAAAAGCGGTATAAACCATATAACCGCCGCAAGTATGCACCACCCCTTTTGGCTTTCCAGTAGAACCAGAAGTGTAAAGAATAAACAATGGATCTTCTGCATCCATTTGCGTAGCTCGACAAGATTTAGATTGACCTTCGATGGCTTTATGCCAATAGATATCTCGGTTTCTTTTCATGGCGACTTTCTCGCCCGTGTTTTGATGAACGATCACCGTTTCGATACTATCACAGTTCATCTTTAATGCTTCATCTACTACTTTTTTGACGGGAATATTTTTACTCCCTCTCGCATTAAAATCAGAACAGATTACCATCTTACAAGTAGCATCTTTTATTCGATCTGCTAAAGCATTTGCTGAAAATCCTGCAAAGACAACAGAGTGAATCGCACCAATTCTGGCACAAGCTAAAACGCCAATGGTTAATTCTGGAACCATCGGCATGTAGAAGCAAACTCGATCTCCTTTTTTGATGCCATTGGATTTGAGCATGTTCGCTGCTTGGCAAACGGCTTTGTGTAATTCTTTATAAGTGTAGGTGATGAAAGGTCGACTAGGATCGTTTGGTTCCCAGATAAGTGCGGTTTGATCTCCGTCTGTTTTTAGATGACGGTCTAGACAATTTTCGGTGATATTAAGTTTTCCACCCACAAACCATTTTACAGCAGGCGTCCGAAAATCATTTTCTAATACTTTTTTCCAAGGTTTCCGCCAAGTAAAAGTCTTGGCTTGTTTGGCCCAAAATTTTTCTGGATTTTTTACGCTATCCGCATATACTTTTTTATAGTGCTTAAAGTCTTTAATTTTTAAAGTCATTGGTTGGTTTATTTAGTTAGTATTTAAACTTGGCTTAAAGGTTTTGCGAAGGATTAAAAGTACTGCTTTCCTTTTGATTATTCAAAGAA
>CALGJS010000385.1 GCA_937927835.1 uncultured Saprospiraceae bacterium
AGTAAATTCCGTAAATTCGCTAAAGTGGATTTATTAGGTACGATCAATAAAGTAGATACAGATAAATTAGATTTGAAGTATCTATTCTCTTCTAATGGACAAAACAAAACACTCGATACTTTTAAAGAGTCGTTGCGTAATATTCGTTACTTAATCGAAACGTCCAATTCGAATCGTTTCCTTTTTACTTCCACCAAAAAGCAGGAAGGAAAAACGTTTTTGATCATGACCCTGGCACACGCCCTGACCATCAAAGACAAAAAGATTTTGATCGTAGATACCAATTTCAAAAACAATACGCTCACTAAAATGTCTAAACAGACAATTGAAGAGAATTTATTGAATAGTAAATTATTAGGTGAAAATGATCTTTCTGCTGAGTTTGTTTCTAATCAAATTCATGATCCATTCAATCTAGAAAATGTAGATATCATTGGTAACAAAGGTTCTTATCAATCTCCTTCAGAAGTTTTTGCTGGAAAAGATTTTGACAAATTCTTAGAAGGATTAGAAGAACACTATGATTATATCTTTTTCGAAAGTGCTTCTATGAACAACTACTCTGATACCAAAGAACTTACTAAGTACGTAGACAAAGTAATCGCCGTATTTGGCGCGGAAAATGATATTAAGAATAACGATAAAGAGTCTATTGATTATCTCAATAACCTGGGCGGTAAATTCATGGGAGCCATCCTTAATAAAATGGATTTGCGTAACTTGAGTTAATAAAAGACGTTACACACTAGAAGACTTGTAGACGAAATAACAATAACAAGTCTGAAATACTAAGGTTGTTTAAACACCATCACCAATTGGCAGAAGAATCTCAAAAATCGTATTACGTAAAATCTGGTTTATTCAGTTTTTTCGAAAAAGGATCCATGTTCGTTTTTGGTTTTTTAGGATTTGCTTTGTTAGCGCGAATTCTGCCTCCACGCGAGATGGGTATCTGGGTGATTTTTATGACCACCGCCGCCATGGTGGAAGTAAGTATCGTGGGTCTGCTACAGAATGCAATGGTCAAATATCTGTCTATTGCCAGTAAAAAAGATTATGGCCGGATTATTCTAGCCACCATGACACTTTACCTGATCGTGGCCACTGCGTTTGCGGCTGTTTTGTTTTTCTCAGCTCCTTTTCTGGCAGATTTTTTAACAACCGAAGGAGACGCCATCTACCGGCCGCAACTGGCCCAGCTCTTTCAATTGTTCTGTGTGCTGCTCTTTGTGCTCATTCCTTGTTATCTATTCAATTTTATTCAGCAAGCCAATCTTTCCTTCGTAGGCATCTTCTGGAGCAACTTCGGTCGTAAAGTGACTTTTTTCACTTATGTACTGATTGCGTTTTTTGCCAGTTGGGAACTCGAATTAGCCACTTTATTAAAAATGCAAATTCTGGGTGCTACGCTCGGAAGTCTGATTGCCTGGTATTATGGTAAAAAGTTTTTTATCATTCAGGAATACAAAATTGACTGGGCCTGGGTTAAGGAACTATTCCGTTTTGGGAAATTTACCTTCGGTACCAATCTCAGCACCATGCTGTACAAAGGTATTGATAAACTGATGCTGGCCCGTTATGCCGGTTCGGTTGCCGCGGGGCTGTACGATGCGGCGATCAAGGTCACCAATCTGGTCGATGTTCCGGCGATGACCGTTGCTTCGGTAGTTTTTCCGCAAAGCTCCATTCAGTCCGACAAAGATGATCCGGCGAGAATTAAAGCGTTGTACGAGCAATCCGTAGGGGCGATACTGGCGATTATTTTACCGTTTATTCTGGTAGTTTTTCTGATTCCCGAATTTACCATCTGGGTCGTAGCCGGCGACGAATATCTGGCAGCGGCGCCAGTTTTGAGACTGACCATCCTGTACGGCGTATTTCTGCCCTTTGCCATTCAGTTTGGAACGATTCTCGATTCCATCGGACGACCCAAGATCAACTTTATATTTACGCTGATTGGTGTCATCACGAACGTCACGCTAAACTATATTTTTATCAAAGTGCTCAATCTGGGAATCTATGGTGCTGCCTACGGAACCTTATTGACCTATGGCATATCATTTGCCCTATATCAGATAGTTTTGCGGAGAATGTTTGGGGTCAATGCTTTAATGGCTTTTACTCATATCCCCGGATTTTACCGACAAGGCTGGGATATTTTGAATGGTTTTTTAAAGAAGAAAAAATAGAAAAACAGTAGGATTATCTATTTTTTATGTAAATTAGTGTAGTACATGAACCCAAAAAGCTAAAATTTTGTTAACCTACTAACCTTTTAATCGTTCTTGTGTTAATTATTACATATAATTTTCTCCACAGGTGGAATGAATCAAAAAAATATGCATCTTGCAAATACTAGCCAGATCATATTTTAAATAAATTTTAGGCATTCTCTAACATTTATTTCCCACACTAAACCATACAGATACCCAAAAGTTACCTCCTTACATCGTTTGGATGTAATACGGATTTTTACAAATATCCCAATAGGTTGAACATGGATTACGATATTATATATTTTTCACTCTTTCGTTGGAATGGTCCTTATTCCTCGATCTCAGTAGCGTTAGCTCGAGAGTTTTCTCGTACGCGCAGGGTATTCTATATTAACAATCCATTTACCCTAAAGGACTCACTAACAAGTGATCCTCAGCTAGAGACCGTAACACCAAAGGTAACCGCAGGCAAAGTCACTTTTCAGCCTGACGAAGACCATGCGAACCTAGTTACGGTTACTCCACCCTATACCTATCCCATCAACTTCTTACCAGAAGGTATGATATACGATAAGATTTCCGAACAAAACAATAAGGTTATTTATAATGCCGTGCAGCAAACAATAGAACGGTATAAGATAAAAAACTATGTTTTTATCAATTGTTTCAATCCTTTTTATGCACCGGTTTTACCAAACAGTTTTAAACCTATCGCTAATATTTATCAATGTGTAGATGATATTTCTCAGGAAAATTATATCGCTCGACATGGTATTAGATTAGAAAATAAAGCGATTGAGAAAGCAGATTTGACGCTAGTGACTTCTCAAGAGTTATACCGCCTAAAATCTCCATATTCTAAAAATATTCAAATGCTTAATAATGCCGCGGATAATAAAAACTTTAGCCGTGCCATTAACGAGGAATTTGATAGACCTCCAGAATTAGCTAATATCAACAGAAAAATCATTGGTTTTATAGGCAATCTAGATGAAGCTAGAATTGATTATGAACTCTTAAAAGCCATTGCCGTTGGTCATCCCGACAAGCAGCTTGTACTTGTTGGGCCTTTAAATAATACCCAATATAAAGCGCTTGGTTTAGACCAAATGGATAATATAACTTTTACAGGTGCCAAAGACATCACCGAACTGCCAGCTTATTTGAAGTATTTCGATACCTGTATTATTCCTTTTGCTAAAAATTTACTGACCAAAAGTATCTATCCATTAAAAATAAATGAATATCTTGCAGCAGGAAAATCAGTCGTTTCTACTGATTTTTCTCCCGATATTGCCAGTTTTAAAGACTTTATTCATCTGGCAAACTCAACATCCAATTTTGTAAGCCTAATTGACTGGGCTATTACCGATAATTCACCTGATAAAGTGATCGCTCGGACAAAAAAAGCCGCTACCAATACTTGGAAAACCAGAATATCGCAATTCGAACGATTGGTGGAGCCGTTTTTGCAAAGAAATTGCTTAATAGAAAAAAGAAACAATCAAGTACCCGAAAGACTTTAAAGCTTTTTGGTACCTTTAGGATACTACTAGATTTGAATTGTTTTAATATGAAATTCATTCAAATCTATTGATTTACTGATACTACCACAATGCTGCAAACTTCTACCCGCCCCAGGCTCCGATCCTGGCTGGCCAACCAACTGTTTTTTCAAAAGCTAAATAATCCATTTGGACTAGGATTATTGGTTCTGCTCGCCATTCTAATATCTTATGCCATTGCTAGCTTAGAGCTCAAAATAGGAATCGTCATCCTGGGAGCCCTTATTGGTATTCCTATCGTTGGTGCTTGTTTACTTCATCCTATTTATGCGATCTGGACCATCTTGATTGTTGGAGTCTTTGTAGATTTTTTAAAGAAAATGGTAGACGCGCCGTTTGGTACGGCGCTAGATGGACTGCTCTTCGTTAGTCTATTTGGCGTATTGCTCCAACAAATACGCAATAGAGATCTATCTTTTGCCAAAAACTCTATCAGTGCCTGGGTATTCGTCTGGGTGATCCTTAATCTATTGGAAATACTAAATCCATGGGCGGGTAGTAGACTCGCCTGGCTCTATACCGTTCGAAGTATGGCTGGATTGATCATTCTATACTTTGTCGCCATTTATGCCTTCAATAGTTATAAAGCAATTACAAAAACCATTAAGCTAATCATAGGCTTGGCCCTACTCTCAGCACTATATGGCTTAAAACAAGAATTCTTAGGCTTTTCAGACGCAGAGCTAGTTTGGCTATATTCTGATCCAAAAAAGCTTGAATTGATCTTTCAATGGGGTCGACTGCGTATTTTTTCCTTTTTCTCGGATCCAACCACCTATGGAATTTTCATGTCCTATATGGGTACTTTTTGTTGTGTGCTGGCAACAGGACCATTTAGCTGGAAAAAACGAGGAATCCTACTATTCTCTGCATTATGCATGTTTGCCTCTATGATTTACGCAGGTTCTCGTACTCCATTTGTCTTAGTACCTTTTGGATTTATCATTTTCACCCTGATTACTCTAAAAAAAGAGATTATTATCGGTGCAATGATGCTGGGACTATTAGGTATTGGATTTATTATGAAAGGGACCAGTAATCCGGTATTATTCCGATTACAATCAGCATTTATCCCCAAACACTCTGATGATACAATGCAAGTTCGTTTTAAAAACCAAAAATTCATCCAACCGATGATTCATCGTCATCCAATTGGCGTAGGACTAGGAAGTACCGGAGTATGGGCAAAACGCTTTACACCAGACTCTTTTTTGGCTGATTTTGCACATGATAGCGGATTTGTACGGATTGCCGTCGAATTAGGGTGGATTGGCCTCTTGATTTACATGGCATTTTTATTTACCTTACTGCGTCATAGCATTTATTATTACCTAAGAGTCCGAAATCAGAAGATAAAAACGCTGTATTTAGGATTTACCGTCGTTTTATTTCAATTGACTTTAGCTTGCTATCCACAGGAAGTATTAGTACTTTTACCTACCAGTTTAGTCTTTTACTCCATTACTGCGGCAGTAGTTAGACTGAAAGACTTCGACGACATACATACAAATCACACAACATCCATTACTTCCCCTAGCCTTCCGCCTGCCATGGTGGAAACCAACGGTGTATATTCCACCGAACAAAAACTAATTGACCCACCGGTAATTAGACGCCGGTAGTGAAGATAGAAAATAAACATACTAAACAAACAGTACTATGAGCAATTCAGACGAACGCTTTGAGGAGGTAGAATTAAGTCAAAAGGAACAAATTATCGAGTTCATCGCGGTATCTATTGCGATCCTACTTTTGTTAGGAAGCTTTATGAAAGTGATGTTTTTCTAAAAATTTGTAAAAAACGATTTTAGAAGGAATGGTTCACAACTAAACTTTCGCTTACACCTTTTTAACCGACTTAATTATGCCAGTTCTTCCGCTTTTCAAGCGAACGGGACAATGGCTTTCACATAGGTTTATCCAAGAAAAAATGGATAATCCGCTGGGGTATATCTTAATGATTGCACTAGCTCTATTTGTGGCCTATACCGTCTCCATACTTGGTAAAATGAGCATCATTTTACCCATCCTTTTTATCGCTATTCCAGCTGCGGCTGCCTGTTTAGTCTATATGGACTTTGGGATTGCCGTCTCTATTATCACCGCATATATGATTGGTCTGGCCGCTAAAATGGCCGAGAGTGTTCCGTTTGGGATCGCCTTAGATGCCCTCCTCTTTTTGATGTTTGTGGGTCTGATGATCCGGCAAATCAAAGAGCGAGACTTTGCATTTGCTAAAAACAAAATCAGTTATTTTATCATCGGTTGGGTGATTTACAATATTCTAGCCTTCTTTAATCCTTGGGCGCAAAGTCAACTTGCTTGGGTCTTTACCGTTCGGAGTATGGCAGTGCTGGCCCTCATGTTCTTTATTGCTGCGTACGCTTTTAAAGATTTGAAAACGATCTTTCGAGTTCTTAAGCTGATCATTTTTATGACTTTTGTTTCTGCTCTCTATGGTCTAAAACAAGAATTTGTAGGATTTGCTAGTTGGGAAATGGAATGGCTCTCAGCAGATGAAAAAAGAATGCAATTGATCTACCAATGGTCTCGAATTCGAGTTTTCGGTTTTTTTAGTGATCCAACTAACTACGGAATGTTACTCAGTTATATGGCAACCTTCTGTATTGTTCTGATGACTGGTCCTTTTAAAATCTGGAAAAAAGTACTGTTGGCAATCGCCTCACTTGCCATGATCGCCTCTATGGGATACGCAGGATCTCGAACACCTTTTGTACTATTTCCCTTCGGACTATTTATTTTTGTGCTCCTTAAAATGAATAAGAAGATCATGATTTTCACGGGAGTTATTACCGTACTCTCCATAGCAGTCATCATGAAAGGAGGACATAGCAATGCGGTGCTTTTTAGGATTTCCTCTGCTTTTAATCTGAGTGCGAGTGCTGATACCATGGACGTGCGGTTTGAAAGTCAAAAATTAATCCAGCCTTATATTCATCGCCACCCTATTGGAATGGGATTAGGTAGTACCGGGGTTTGGGGAGCTCGCTTTTCTCCCAATTCTTTCTTATCTGACTTTCAACATGATAGTGGTTTTGTAAGAATTGCCGTAGAACTAGGATGGATTGCCCTGATCATGTACTGTTTAATGCTTTATACCATCTTAAGAACTTGTATTTACTATTATTTTAGGGTTAGAAATCCTAAAATCAAAGTGGTATACATGGGCCTAGCTACCATCTTTTTTCAATTGGTTTTAGCATCCTATCCACAGGAAGCTATTATTATTTTACCTACGAGTATTAACTTTTATGTCTTCTTAGCCATATTAGTGCGTATAAAGGATTTTGACGATCCTCCACCCCTTAAGAAAAGAAGCAAAGGCTTTGGTAATTATGCGAAAGAACATATTGGTGTAGAAGGAATCCCTGTAGATCAAACAATGGAAGAACCTGATCTAGAACAGGCAAAGGGGGGAAGCAAACGAAAAACGCGTCCTTTCGGCATAAATCTTGAACTTAAAAAAGGTGGTATTTGGCGTAAGTAAATCGCGATTGATCACTTTTATTATTGCACCACAGCTCAGATCTTTTTGCTTTTTTGTTAAAAATAAAAGGTTTGTTTGTAATTTACTAAGCTATATCACCTAACTTGAACTATAAATTCTACGAAAATGAAAAAGTTGACCTTCTTGGTTATCTGTACCCTATTATTCTCTACATTGAGCGCACAACAACCGATTGACTTTGATAAAATTGTGGTGCCTGAAGGCTCCCGCGCTCGGACGTTTGAAGATTATTTGGTACAATTAGCTTGGATGAACAATCCAGCAAATAAGACTTTTGACGAGGAGATCAAGATCGCCACCGAAGAAGTCAGTATTCGAAAATGGAAATGGACCGATGATCTAGATGCCCTTTTCAACTATAACGAAAGTCATTTTTTATCAGACTTTTTTCCTAATAGAGCACCAGAAGTAAACCCAAATCAGCTATTTACCATTTATCCTCGATTTAATTTTGGAGCTCGAATCAAACTTGGTACCTTAATCAATAATCCAAAGGAAAGAAGAAAAGCCGAATACGAGGTCAAAATCGTAGAGCTAGAACGTGATCAAGAAAAACTAGCCATCCGTGCTAAAACCTTAGAACGCTACCAAAATTATCTATTGGCTAATGAAATTCTACTTACTCGTAAACAAGCGGAAGAAGATTCTTACCAGACTTATTTATTGATTAAAGAAAAATTCCGTCGTGGAGATGCAGAACTAGATGATCACAACTCTGCTTCAACTAGTTATTTTAATGCCAAGGAAAAATTTATTAGCGCCAAATCAGATGTAAAAGTTGCAATCATTCAAATAGAAGAAATGATCGGAATCCCTTTCGCTGATGCACTCAAATACGGTCCCAAAGAAAAAGATAAGTCTAAAAAGAAAAAGTAGTATTTACTTACTTTAATATTTATATATCAAAAGCAGAGATAAACAACATACCGTTTATCTCTGCTTTTGTTTCCAATCATTTTTTCTTAATTTCGCTTCGGCTCTCTAAGTTAGAAAGCTTCTAAACTCAATTAAGAAAAAATCATGACAATTACCCTCCGTTTCTCTTTCCTATTTTGCCTTCTCCTCTTCTTTTCCTGTAAAGGACCAGAACTAGCCAAGGTCGAAAAAATAATTCCTACCGATAAAAGTCTGACCGAATCTACCGTAAGTGTTAATACCATCAAAGGACATATCTACTTCCTAGCTTCCGATGAGATGGCTGGTCGAGATACACCATCCGATGAGTTAAATATCGCAGCTCGTTACCTCGCAACGACCCTTGAACGCTATGGCGTAAAAAAGATTCCTGGAGCAGATAGTTATCTACAGCAGGTTCCCATGAAAAAGATTACACCCGCTACGAAAGGTGCGATTAACGTAAATAATACGACCTTTAAATTAGCCGATGATTTTCTATTACTAAGTGGAGAAAATGTAGACCTCAAAGGAGAGATTGTTTTCTTAAATCATGGAACAGAAGAGGAATTCAAGAACGGAAATGCAAAAGATAAAATTGTCGTAACCTTAGCTGGATACGAAGGTCAATCCAACCCACAAGAATGGTTTTTCGCAGGTCGAGAAAAACAAAAAAGAGGAGAAGATTTCGGTGCCAAAGCAGTGATTGAAATTTATAGCAATGCTCAACTACCTTGGTCTTTTTTACTTCAATTTTTGAATCAACCTCGAACCATCGTAGATGATAAAGATCCAAACGAGAAAAAAAATAAGACGCCTTACCTATGGGTAAACGCAGGCGATCCTGCCGCTATTGCTGAACTAAAAAAAGGACAAGGAAGTGTTGGAACCATTCAGGTCAGCGGCCTGAAAGAAGAAAAAGTAAAAACGTATAACGTCGTCGGAATGGTGGAAGGAACAGATCCTGCCGTAAAAGACGAATACGTAATTTATTCTGCACACTACGACCACGTAGGTATCGGTGCAGCTGATGCACAAGGCGATACAATCTACAACGGCGCAAGAGATAATGCCGTTGGTAGTGTCACGGTTCTTTCTGCTGCTGAAAATATTGCTAAATATCCAACCCGTAGATCTGCTCAATTTATCTTCTTTACGGGGGAAGAAAAAGGATTGTTAGGTTCAGACTATTACGCCAATCATCCAATGATGCCATTGGACAAAGCAGTTTATTGTTTTAATAGTGATAATGCTGGTTACAACGATACAAGTCGAGTGACCATCATTGGGTTGACGCGAACACTCGCTCAGCCATTGATCGAAAAAGCTTGTACCGCTTTTGGATTAGATGCTAAAGAAGATGCCGTTCCTGAACAAGGATTATTTGATCGTTCGGACAACGTAAACTTTGCTGCCAAAGGTGTACCTGCTCCAACTTTCAGTATGGGAATTACCGCTTTTGATGAAGTCGTTAACCGGTACTATCATCAGGCTGCCGACGGACCAGAAACATTGGATTACGATTACCTTGAAAAGTTTTTTAAATCTTATGTCTATGCTTGTCGCCTAATTGGAAATACGACTCAGTCTGTATTTTGGATTCCTGGAGATAAGTACTACGAAGCTGGGAAGGAGCTGTATAAGAAACCTTGATAAAATGTTGAAACGCTTCGCTTGTTGAAATATTGAAAAATCCCTTTTGATACACAATGTACCAAAAAGGGATTTTTTATGGTTATCTTACCCATTAGTTTTGACGACTTTTTTTTGAATAAAATCATTTTAATTTTTATCATGAAATATATTTTATCGCTTCTTTTTGTTAGTAGTTTTTTCTTTACAACCATTGGACAAAATTATTGGACCATCACGGATCACCAATCTATCCGCTGGAATTTAATTAATGAAGATAAACTACCGCATTCAGAAAATATTGAGATGTCTGGTAAAAACATGTCCGCCATTATTTACTATGATATTGATACGAGTCGTCAACTGACCTTAAAGCGAGATGTCATTCTACCACAATTACGGACCTTCAATAAAACCAATGAACCAGACTGGAAAAAATATCGCGCCTATTTCCGACGAACTATTTCAGATGAAATTTTACCTACCATTAATATTGGAAAGAAAATCATAGTTCCTGCTAAAGTAGATTCCGTCGAGATTGCAGGATTACTAAAATTCTATCATACACCCGTTAATGGAATTCAAATTATCCGTACCCTCTACCCTTCTATGGAAGATCGTTTTTTGGTAGAGAAATGGGAGGTGAAAAATATTTCTAATGAAAATATTTCTATCCAAATCGAAAACTGTGGTTTGCAATTAAAAGAACGAGGTTATAAAGGCACCTATACTTTTCATACTTTTAGTGATGCGCCGGCCAGTACAGATTTGGTCGCAAACCAAACACTTAGTTTTCCAGTCTACTTTGGTGCGACCCTAAACGAGGAAGACCCAAAAGACTTTGATTACAAAAAAGCAGCAAAACAAAGAAATGATTTCTTAGAAAAAATGTCTTCCAATTTAATATTAGAAACACCAGATCAAACACTGAATCAATTATTCTATTTTTCAAAAATTAGAGCTTCCGAAAGTATCTTTAATTCTTCGTTAGGATTGATTCATTCTCCTGGAGGTGGAAATTATTATCTCGGAACCTGGGCCAATGATCAGGTTGAATATTGTGGTCCGTTTGCACCTTATCTTGGTTACGCAACTGGCAACGAAGCTGCGTTAAATACCTACAAACATTTTAAGAAAAATATTCCCATAAATGATTCTGCCATTCCCTATTCATTTGAAGTAGATGGTAATTTTGTAATGAACCACTTGGACAGAGGAGACGCCGCTATGATCGCTTATGGAACGGCGCACTACGCATTGGCAACGGGAGACTTAGCTATCGCAGAAGAACTTTGGCCACTCATCGAATGGAGCTTGGCTTGGTGTCATAATCACCGCAACGATGCAGGTGCGGTCATCTCAGAGTCAGATGAGATGGAAGGAAGAATCGAAACGGGTACCGCTAATTTATCCACTTCTTCTTTATATTATGGTGGGTTAAAATTTGGTCATCGGCTGGCTGCAGAATTAGGAAAAAATAAACAAGCAGTGGTCTACAAAAACCGACAAAAAGAAATGGCCGAGGTCATAGAAAATTACTTCGGTGCCACCATGAGTGGTTTGGAGACTTATAAATATTTTACAGAAAATAAAAAATTACGTCATTGGATTTGTCTTCCAATGACCATGGGAATTACCACTCGTAAAGAAGGTACCCTACGTGCTTTGTTTGATGAACTCTGGACCGAAAATGGCATCTTGGTCGAGCAAGCCGAAGCCGATAGCAATACGCTTTTTTGGGATCGCGCTACCCTTTATGCTTTACGTGGAGCACTTAAAGTTGGCGATACGGAATTGGCTTATGAGAAACTAAAAAGTTTTTCTCAAAAGAGATTACTCGGCGATCATGTTCCTTATGTGATCGAAGCCTACCCAGAAAATAACATGCGACACCTTTCTGCGGAAAGTGCCCTTTATTGTCGAATCGTAACCGAAGGTTTTTTAGGGATTGAACCTACCGCTTTGGATCAATTTACGATGACACCAAAACTTCCTAAGTCTTGGAATTTTCTAAACTTAAAGAATTTGTCTTTGGGTGGAAAAAAAATGGACTTGGCTATTCGTCGTTCTGGTGAAGGATATGATTTGCGTATTTTTTATAAAAATGGGAGTATAGCATTGGATAAAAAAATTAAAGAAGGGGAAGCGATTTTGGTGGATATCAAATAATTAACAATAATGAAAAAATAAAGATTTCTACCTTTTTTGTCACACCTATATAATTCCGTTGTATCAATAGTATTACATAACTAAAATTGATACATGAATTCATTTCTTAAAGGAATTACCTATTCCTACCATCGAAACATCGGCTGGCAAGACAAAACCATAAGAACCATAGTCGGTACGCTTTCCACCATCGGAGCTATTTATTTCTTAAAAGACAACCTACTTTATAGCGTGCTTTTAGGTGTTTTTGCCATTGCTCAATTTGGAACGGTGCTATCTTCAAGATGCATTATGTGCTATTTCGGAGGTATGTGCACTATTGATTCAAATGAGCGCAAAAAATTAGACACCAAAGGAATAATTTACGAAACCAAATAACCCAATCAAAAATGAATAAAATAATTAAAACATCACATCCAATTAATGCCTCATCTGATACAGTATGGGAACATATTAAGAATGGGAAAGGGGTGGATAAATGGCTACCTGTCATTACTGCTTGCACTTTAGAAGGCGAAGGGGAAGGTGCAAAAAGAATCTGTGAATTGGAACAAGGAACCATGCTGGAAACTATTCTAAAAATAGATGAAAAGGAAAAGATTTTTCAATATTCCATTGATGAACAACCTCTTTTACCTATTTCCGATATCAAAGGAACCATGCAAGTAATTCCTAAAAATGAAGGAACAGAATTGCGATGGGATTTAGAGTTTTCATTACCTGATGAACAAATGTTTCCAATGGTAAAGCAAGCCATTGAAGGACTTTATAGTGCTGGTGCTAAGGGCCTAGAAGATTTATCCAATTCTTAAAAAATTAGAAATTTATATCTTATGAATAAAATAACAATCAAACTATTTACGCTATTAATCGCCGTAAGTCTTAGTTCTTGTAAAATTGCCGATATTAGAACAAGTATATTAAAAAGTGGGGAGCATACCGATCTAAACAAAGGCAGAACAATTTTGCAAGAATCTGTAATAGCCATGGGTTATGATAACCTTGAAAACTATGACACTTACGCGGTAAAATCAGAATTCAAATGGAAACCTTTTTGGTCAATGATGCCGATGAATGCATTGCCAGGAAAT
>CALGJS010000386.1 GCA_937927835.1 uncultured Saprospiraceae bacterium
CTTACTACTGGAGTAGCAAATACTTCGACTGTATCTGTTGCCGTTTTGGTACAGGATACAACATTAGCCGCAAGTGAAAAATCAAATTCTCCACCTAGAGGTAGTGTCCAATTAACGCCTTGATCAAAAGAGGCTATAGCGGTTCCTCCACCTACTTTTCTCGACCAGGCCCATGTATCTCCTGACGGTGTATTATTGTAAATAGAAATCCAATAAATTGTTCCTGCAGTAGCACTGAACGTAGGAATAGTAACATCATAATTAAAAATATCAAGACCAGAAATATTAACCCCAGTATTTGTTTTATTCGCATTATTTCCAATAAGAACCGTACTCAAGGCTGTCCCAGGTTTTCCTACTCCATCACTGTAAATTACTATTGTAAAATCATCAGTTGTAGTAGGAATTGAATTACTATATACTCCAGACCAAGCAACAGTTATGACATCACGATCTGATAGTAATACAAAATCATCAGATGAAATTGCCGTACTTGTTATATCACTTATAACAGAAGTTGTTACCGCATCAAAGCCTATATTATCAAGTACCTCAATAGAATCTGGCGTTGAATAGGTATAATTGATTACGTGCGTACCTACACCTGCGGTAGCAGGATTGAAACTATAAGTACTTCCATTACCATCATCAATTATTCCATTCCCACTATAGATTCCATCCGTAGGTGTTCCTCCTCCTAGATTAGATTGAAGACCAGCATCAACACATAAATCAGCTGGCGCTATCAGTGTAACGTCTGGTAGTTCAAAGACCTCCACCATATCTATAGCGATACCATTACAGCTATTACTATTTGTAAATGTGTATTCAATTCCATGTATTCCAGCTCCCGCCATAGCAGGATCAAAATTATACGTTCCATCGCCATTGTCCGTTATTCCGGGACCGTTAAATGTCCCTCCTATTGGACTAGTTCCATTTAAATTCATCTGAACACCAGCATCAACACATAAATCTGACAAGGTTGTAAAGCTCACTACCGGTGCAGCAAAAACTTCAATAGTATCACTTATAACGTTACTACAATCATTGATGTCGATAAAGTCATAAGTAATGATATGTATGCCAACACCAGCCATAGCAGGATCGAAATTATTTCCAACTATTCCATTTCCTGAAAAAGTTCCACCTGAGGGAATTTCGTTTAAACCAAAAGCTGGTGTATTTTCACAAGTAGTCATGGGTACTGAAATCATCAGCATTGGTAAAGGAAAGACCATTACAGTATCTGTAGCAGTATTCGAGCAACCATCTCTATTCGTTGTTTCATAAGAGATAATATGAACTCCTCCTCCGGCCAAGGTAGGAGAAAATTCAAATCCTCCCATACCATCAGATTGCACACCTACTCCACTATAATTACCTCCTGCTGGGCTTCCTGTATTTAGTGTTACTGGAAGATCATCATCACAAAGATCTGCAGGTGCTGTAAAACTTACTGATGGAGCAGGAAGAACAACAATCTGTTGACATAAAAAAGGTCTACACTCGGGATCACCTGGTAGTGGGGTTAGCGTGGCGCAAATATTATATGATCCGGCTGTTAGATTATTTGTAGCTGTTGTATTTAGATTATAAAAACCATCTTCCCCCCCCATTATGTCTCCTCGATCCACTATGGTTAGAGTATCACCACCAACATAAGGGTCAGCTGGAGGTGTGCTTCCAACAAAAGTCGTGAAAACTATTCCATAATCTTGTTCTTGATTATCCAATGAATCCATTAGACTCATTCTATCAATAATTAAATTTATTTCTTCAAATTCACAAAGGTCAGGTATATTTGCAAAGAGATCTAAAGTTGGACAAGGAGATTCACAAATAGAAATTTCAGTAGTATCCATGCCCGAACAACCATTAGCATCCGTAAAATCATAGATAACCGTATAGGTACCTGATCCAGCCGCACTTACATCTAAAGTAGCTGTACCGTCATTATTGTCCATAAACCCAGCTGTTGCATCGCTACTAAAAGATCCTGTGGAACCTGGTCCTCCTGTAAAAATAGCATCTGCTCCTCCCGTACATCGATCTTCTAGATCACTGATCGTAACCAAAGGGTTGGCAAAAACTTCTATATCATCTGTAATCGTAGCTGTACAGCCATCTCGTTCTGAAAAAGTATAACTAATCGTATGTACCCCAACACCAGATAAGATTGGATTAAATTCGAAACCACCTCTGCCATCGTCTTGTACTCCAGTTCCGCTGTATAATCCACCAATGGGATTTCCCGAATCAAGAGCTACTGCTCGTGCTCCTTCACAAAGATCAGCTGGTGCTTCAAAGGTTACGACAGGCGCTGCCAATATTACCACTAGTTGACAATTAGTAGGACGACAATTAGGATCGGCTGGAACTGGATCTAGGGTCGTACAAATAATATACGAATTCGGTGTCAAATCTGACCCTCCCGTAGTACTCGCAGCATAAAAACCATCTCCTCCTCCAGTCAACCCTGCTCTGGGAACCGTAGTAATACTATCTCCTCCAGTATAAGGATCAGTCGGTACGGTTGTTCCTGGAAAACTGACAAAAGTAACTCCGAAATCAGTTAATCCATTATCCAATGAATCCATGCTGGACATCCGAATAACTTCAAGCGGAAGATCATCTCCAGGGCAAATATCTGGTATTTCTAGAAAAATTCCAGCATTTGGACAAGGTGTCTGAGCAGACACATCAAAAGTATAGAAAATTAAAATCACGAGTAAACCTATACGCAGCAATGCGCAGCAAGCTACGGTTAGCAGTGAGCTTATCACTGCCAGGGGGGAAACCTTTTTCATATTGTCTTAGAGTTGTTTCTAATGGGTAAAATGGAACAACGGTTTTGGGAACAGAAAGGGAAAGCCTTTAAGTAAACAACAGAAGAGGAAAGCTCTTTTTTATATTAAAAATATAATAATATATAAATACAAAAGCAATGCCAGTTTACTACCTGACATTGCTTCTAAAACTTAATCTTAAATATTATAATTGTCTCTTAAGCTATCCTATATTATCTTTTTAGAATATCTCAACTTTTCGAAACATTTGGTTTCCACTTTCATCTACTATTGACAATAAATAGATTCCAGTTTGAAGGGACCAATTCATTTGTAAATTATTTTCACCAGCTATTACTGTTGCTTTTTCATCAATTATTCGTTCTCCTAATAATGTATAGACTTGACATTGAATATTCTGGTTTTTAGGAGAATTCAGATCAATCATTAAAGGATGATCTACTGTATTTGGATTTGGAAAAATATTGACGCTTGTCAGACTGGTTAACGCTTCGATTCCAGTAACAAAATTAACTGGTATTGATAATTCATCCTTACAGCCATTGGCATCTGTTACTGTTACATCGTAAATCCCTGGACTCAAATTATGAAGTTCTCCTATGGTTACTCCGTTGCTCCACTGGTAGGTATAAGGTGATAATCCTCCTGAGGTCTGTAAGATAATACCACCTAATCCATTACCTTCGTCTTCAATAATAGTTGGTTCAACAGTAATGTTTTCTACCACTTCTAAATGTAAGGTAGTTTCAATTTCACAACCATTATTAGACAATAAGATTCCTTGATAAGTACCTGTTTCCGTATAAGACTGCCCACCAAATTCGTAGGACGCTCCTTCACAGATAATCGCATCAATTTCGGTTGTTCCTGGATAGATACTTAAAATTAAAGTCACGGTACTATCACATCCTTCGGAAGAAGAAAACACATTGGTGTACACACCACTTTGCGTATAGTTTTGAGTTCCAAATATAAAAAATTCACCTTGGCAAAGTACATCTGTTGCCGTTGTGTTAGATACTGGATTAACCAATAGTTCCAAAAAGACCGTACTGTCGCAACCACTATCAGTTGCCCAGGTCACTTCATAAGACCCTTCTTCTGAATAGGTATTTCCACCTAATTCAAAGCTATCTCCTTCACAAATTTCTATGGATTGATTGACTGGTTGAAAAGCATCGACCACTGTAAGGTTTACCGTTACCGTACTATCACACCCCAAACTCGAAACAAAATCATACGAATAGATACCAGAACTATTATAAGCTTGATCTCCCAGAACAAATATATCACCATCGCATAAATCTACTGCCATACCATATTCACCAGGTTGAACGGTAAGATCTAAATCAATATTAATAATACAATTCTCATTGTCAATCACTTCCTGATAAATCCCTGTTTCGCTGTATGTTTGACCAGCAAGCGAGATTGTTTCACCATTGCAAACCGAAGCAGTTTCTTTAAAAAAGTAGGTACAACTAAAAACTGCTACTGCATTATCATCTGCTGCGGTAACATAAATAAATTTACCGTCTGCACTTGTTTCGAGACTGGAAGCACCAGCAATACTATGTACATTTTCTTCGTCATTTCGCTGTACTTTTTCAAAAGTCAAATTACCTGAAATCAAATCTCGTTGGTAAGCAGCTACCGTATTTTCAGTTTTAGAAGTAAAATAGATTAAATCTCCGTTTGGGTTTAGTGTTAGATTATCAACCATATTTAATCCCGCAAAACCTCCCCCTCCAGCAGTAGCTTCATACGTCATTTCTAAGGTCAATTGTCCTGTATTATTTATATTAAATTGACTTACACTACTAGTAAGCGGATTAACCGTATAAAGATGATTACTTGTGGGACTTAATTCCATTTTAATAGCTCCTGGAGCGGCAAACATTTCTTGATAGTCAAGCATACCGCTTTGGCTATCAATATTAAAAATAGCAATAGCTTCATCTGTACTTCCCAATCCGTAGAGTTTGGTTTGGTCAGTATTTAACACTATTTTAGTAACACCTTCAAGACCATCAATTCCATTTTCACTATTAAAGAAAGCATCTACAAATTCTAAGGTTCCATCGTTGGCATTTCTGGCAAAGACACTTATAGCATTATCCCAAAATCCAGCAGCATATAGGTAATCTTCATTTTCTGAAAATACTAAGCTATTGGTTCCGCTAATTCCATCCACGCCAAACAAACCATCTTTTTCTTTATCCGAAAAAGTAAGTAATCCTGTATTTATATCGCGCTGAAAATGCGTAACAGTATTATCCCAAAATCCAGCGATATAAACATCGGCTCCGTCGGCACTAATGATTATGTCCGTTGCACCGTTCAATCCATCCAGTCCATTTCCATCTTCTAAATAATCAATGTAAGTTAGACTACCATCTTCTTGATTTCGAGCAAAAATACTTACTGCATCCCCTTCTCTTGCTGCAACATAAAGGTAGTTTCCATCTGGGGAAACAACCGCTGTTTCTGCCCCACGCAGTCCCGTTATTCCCAGACCACTTCCTCGTTCACTAAAACCGAAATCTAAAGTTGACGCTGTTGGATTTCTACTAAATGATAAAAGCGCATTACTACCAAAATCAGCTAAATAGATTTCAGAAAATCGATCACTCACCGCAATCGCTACTGGAAAATCAAGATCAATAATATTTTGTTCTCCATCTACCAATGTTTCTTGATAAGTGGTTTCTCCTGTAAAACTGTTCCTATTAAAAACAACCAATGCGTTGCTTCCAGTACCTGCCACATACACTTGTTCATCGTCTCCACTAACGGTCACCTCAACGGTGCCTACTAATCCACTAACATTATTCTGTGTTGCACTAAAACTATTTTCAAATGTTAAATCACCTGTATTTTGATTTCTACGAAATACATCTAGACTACCTCCATCGCTACTAGCGACATAAACGTTTTTACCATCTTTACTAATACTTAAACCAGAGGCACCTAAAAGTACGGGGCCTGCTACCGAAGTATTTGTTAAGCTACCGGCATAGACTAGACTCCCGTCATTGACATTTCGATGGAACCAATTAATTGCATTATCAGCATAACTTGTTACTAGTACATGCCGACCATCTGGACTAACTTTTACATTTACTGGAAAATTCATATTGTTATTTCCGTTCTGGTTGTTTCGTATTACCTGAACTGGAGATAAGCTACCGTCGATTACATTTCTTAAAAAAACCGCTACTGCGTTTTCATCCTGTCCGATCACATATAGGTAGTTTCCATCTGGAGAAAAATCCATCAAATAGGCTCCTTGCATACCATCTATATTATTGATATTATCTTGATATTTTCCTAGCAAGGTTAAGCGACCAGTTGATTCATTTTTTGAAAAACAAACAATCGCATTTTCGTCTTTACCCGTAGCATAAACGTGGCGATTATCTGGACTAACTTTAACATCGTAAGATCCTCTTAATCCGGAAATTCCTTCTACTTCATTTTTTTGTGTTTCCACAAAAACAATACTGCCATCTGTATTTCTTTGAAAAACAGAAATCGCATCATCATCAAAACTACTTACGTAAAGAAATAAACCATCCGGACTTACGTCGACGGAAGAAGCGTTATTGAGAAAAGGTTTACCTAGTTTTTCAAACACCTGACTTTCAAATTGAATTTGAGCAGTTACTAACTGGGTAAAAAATAATGAAATAAAAATAATATACTTAAACTTCGCCATGACAATTTGATAATTAGGTTAGTCCTCGCGCAGTGTTAATTGTGGTGAATTACTGACGATTACTAACTGATGAAATCAGAAAGATGTACATGGGGGAAACTAAAAAATATATGGTTGGTAGTTTCAGGTCGGAAAATAGCAGAATTTGGCGAAAAAAAAGAATAGAAAAAAGGGTAATACCAAAGCTGCTGCTTTTAATTTTGCAAATAATGTACCAGATAAAAGTGGAAAAGCCTCATTCGTTATGAATGAAGCTCTCCGTCATGGTTATGTTGGTATGTTGTTGTATTTTTAGAAGTCAGGACAACGAACTTTTGTTGGTCTTCTCTGTCTTTTATTTTGTATAATATGTACCACGGAAAGCTCCGGGCCTCCTCGTCCGTAACTAACCTTAGTCAGTGACGATATATTTAAATCAAAAGTGAAGGTAAAATAAGTCTGATTATAATCTGCTCGAATGGCTGCCACCACTGCATCGGTACCTGTTAAACCTGTATCAGCATGCCAGCGTACCCATGCTCCAAAATGAATAGAAGAAGGTGATTTTGTTCGATGGCTTTTAAGTGTTTTAAACTTCCAAAAACTACCTAGTGTAATTTCTCGATGAGGTCCTTGGTCTTGAAAGATAAAACTAGGCTTTAAATAAGACCTTTTTCCCATTCTAAAATCTCCACCTGCATGGAATAACCAACGTCGATAAAGTTTTTCTCCATTGGTAAAAGAGTTTCTTTGAAAGAAACCAACTTTAGGTTGATTAATATGAAACATCGTTCCTCCTACATAAAAGGAGTTATCTCGATCAAGCGCATAAAACCAAGAAAGTCCAGCGGTAACATCCCAATAAGAAATCTTATTAGTAGTACCTGATTCTACAATTGGCTCAGCATCATTTGCTACAATTTTACTATAATCAACACGATTAGTAACAAAAGAATTTTGAATACCGAAAGACACATAATTAGATCCACTGCCATCCAAGGACTTTAACATTGATAAGGATAATCCAGCAGAACTAGTTCTGAATCCAAGATCTCCAGCTACATCTGTATAGAGTTGTAATCCTCCTCCTACTAAGTCGGAATTTCTCATTACAAATAACTTTCTATCAACGGATGCTACAATGGTTTTATAACCGTTAGTAATTCCTGTCCACTGTGTACGTGCATTAGCGATCATTCGTGTATCGCCCGTAAACAATCCATTTAATGATGGATTCAGAACAGTTGGTGAAGCATGAATATGCGAAAGATGTATATCCTGAGCCTTCGCGATCAATCCGCAAAAGAGAAGCAGGAAAAGCATACTACTTTGATAAAGTAATCTCATGGGTTAGTTAATTTCAGTTTGATTATGAATCGAAAAACCGTTGACAATGGAACAAACCATTACCTTGTAATTTTTCTATTTTCGTGTGTTTAGGGGGAAATTAAATAACGGGGAGATAAATAAAGAGGGAAGTAAAATGGAAGGGATTCTACTGATATAAAGGTCAATTTTCATGCCAGTAGGCAGTAACTACTTCTAATAAGAAAGAAGGTTATATTTTACAATTAATAAAAGTCAATTTCCATGCCAGTAGCAAGCAATATTTATCATAATTTTCTTTTTCTAAAAAAAGCGCCAGACAAACAACGATAAATCGCTTGTTGCCTGGCGCAATAAAATATATGTGTAATTCTTAAATTCTCAATAACAATATCCTGCTAAAACTGACGAACCAATAAGTGTACATCAGAATCAAGCAAATAGATTTTACAATCCTATTTAAGGATCGTAATGTTTCCTGTACGGGTAAATTCTTCTTCGTTTAGACATCTACCTTCTATGTAATAAACATATACACCTGGATTCAGCGGCTGCCCTTTATGTCGACCATCCCATTTGATAGCAACATCATTCGACTCAAAGATTAATTCTCCCCAACGGTTGTAGATTCTTACTAGATCAATTCCAGCAATACCTTCTACTCGAACTTCAAATTCATCATTTGCTCCGTCACCGTTTGGTGAAATCATATTCGGCACTTCAAATTCTCCAATCGTACAATCACTATCCACTTTCACGTTAACTGAAGCTTCGTTACCACAACCCAACTCATCATTAATACGAGCATAGTAAGTAGCACCTTCTTCTGGTGAAACGGTGATCTCTCTACAATCTCCACAGATTTCATTCCCAGCCATATCATACCATCCGATAATCGCAAGTGGATCTGTCGTAGTCGCAATTAATGTAGTCTCTTCTCCTTTCAAAATAGTAACATCTGGATAAGGTGAAACGCTAATTTGCGGTGACTCATTTACATAAACAGTAACTTCAATACTCGTATCTCCTCCTAAACAAGATGGTGAGGTAACGGTATAAGTAGTCGTCTGTAATGGAGAAGCAATTGGATCATGACAAGTAGAACAACTTAGTCCCGTACTTGGCTCCCAGATCAAATCATCAGATCCATTCACAAATAATTCAATCGACTCTCCACGACAAATATATTGATCTTCTGCACTTAAAATTGTTGCTGTATCAATTGTCAAGTTAGTTGTAACGATACTATCACATCCATAGATACTCATAAAGTTATCAACATAAATACCTGCTTGGTTCTGGTAGGCTCCTTCAAGGAATACACTATCAGTACTACAGATGGTTACATCGAATGAATCAGCGTACGTATCTCGAATAATCAACGTTGTTGTAATCGTACTATCACATCCGCTAATCGTCTGTAAAGAATCTACAAATACACCCGCAGCATATTGGAAGGCTCCTCCTAAATAGATACTATCTCCATTACAAATTTCAGTAGTTACAATTGGAGCATAAACTGGGTTAACAATTAACTCCGTTACGACTACACTATCACAACCGTTAACTGTTTCAAAGATATCTCGATAGATTCCAGGTTCTGTCTGATCAGATCCTCCAGCGAAGTAGGTCTCCCCTTCACAAATATTCTCCGTGACAGCAAAGTCATACGTCGGCAGTACATTTAGGGTAGTTACAATCACACTATCACAATTATTAATCGAAGCAAGCGTATCGTAATAAATACCTTGTGTATTCTGATCAGCTCCTCCAACAAAGTAGAATTCGTTATCACAAATATCAACTGTTACTGGAGTTTCATAAACTGGATTAACAGTCAGAATAGTAATAATATATTGTGGACATCCTCCAGTTCCTACTAGTGTATCATAATAGATACCCGTAGTATCAACTAGGTTACCAGCAATATTGTAGGTCTCTCCTTCACAGATACTTGCATTTACAGTGGTACTGAAAGTTTGAACAACTACTAGGTCCGTTACAATAGTACTATCACATCCAAACTGAGAGACAAAGTTATCAGTATAAACACCTGAAGTAGTCTGCCAATCTCCAGCTAAGAAGAGTGAATCGCCTTCACAAATAACAACCTGTGGGTCATCAAAATAAATTGGATGTACAATCAATCCAACGCTATTTGAAATTACACTACATAATGGCTCCTGAATATTACTTGGATCATTAGCGACTCTTAATCGATAATCACCTCCATCTACTAATTCAGTTATAATAGTATAAGTAGCATTTGTTGCTCCTGGAATATCTGTCCAAGTAACACCATTATCATCACTAAATTGCCACTGGTAATAAGGAGTTGGATATTCAACAATAGCGGATGAAGTCAGTGTTATTTCGTCTGCTTCACAAGCTTCATCACCCGTAGTAGAACCAATCTCAACGTCTGGTCCACATCCTTGGAAAGTAATCACCTGACTAACTGTCGCGGTATTTCCACATGCATCTGTAGCCGTCCATGTTCTTGTTAATATTTGAATATCAATACATTGTCCATCAACCTGCGTTTCTGACAAACTCAATGTCATATCAGACGATACAGAACATGCATCCGTGAATTCCGGTGAAACAACTGGTGGTAGTGAATCACAATCCACTGTCATGTCAGCTGGCACACTTGTAAACACTGGTGCTTCTGTATCTGGTAACACATTAAACGTCATTGTTGTCTCACTAGAATTTCCACAGTCATCTGTAGCCGTCCAGCGATACGTAATCAAATATCCTCCACATTGATCTTCTGTATAAGGATCAATTGAATGTTCTACTGTATTATTTCCACAAGCATCAGTCGCTGTTAAAATTTCAGGCACTGGCAATGCATCATGACAACTAATCGGATTGATTCCCATTGGCTGTGCATCAAATACTGGTGCTTCTGTATCTGGTAACACATTAAAGCTTGTAGATACTTCGCTAGTGTTTCCACAAGCATCTGAAGCTACCCAACGATAAGTAATTGCATAACCACCACACTGATCAACAGTATAAGGATCAATGTTAGGAGTTACCGTTACATTGTTACAATCATCCGTTACCGTCAATGTTTCAATCGCTGGCAATGCATCATGACAACTAATATCTGCCATCACTGTTGGTTGTGAATCAAATACTGGTGCTTCCGTATCTGGTAATACATTAAAACTCGTAAAGACTTCACTAGAATTACCACAGACATCTGTAGCAATCCAACGGTATGTCACTTGATAACCTGCACATAAATCTTCTGTATAAGGATCAATATTCGGAGTTACCGTTACATTATTACAATTATCAGTAACTGTCAGTGTTTCAATCGCAGGGAAAACATCATCACAATTAATATCTGCAATTGGTGTTGGTTGAGCATCAAACGCTGGTGCTTCCGTATCTGGCAATACATTAAATGTCTGTGTTTCTGTCGTCGCATTACCGCAATTATCCGTCGCTACCCATCGGTAAGTAATCGAATATCCGCCACATAAGTCAACCGTATATGGATCAACTGTTGGCACTATCGTAATCGTACTACAATCATCCGTTGCCGTCAGTACTTCTTGTACTGGTAAAACATCATCACAATTGATATCACCTATCGCTACTGGACTTGCAGCAAACACTGGTGCTTCCGTATCTGGTAACACATTAAACGTTCTGAATGCTACTGTTTCATTACCACAATTATCAGTTGCCACCCATCGGTAAGTAATTGCATATCCACCACACACATCAACTGTAAACGGATCAACACTCGCCGTTACCGAGGTAGTACTACAATTATCACTCGCTGTCAAAGTCTCTTGAGTTGGGTAAGAATCATCACAACTAATGTTCGCAATAATCCCTGGCTGTGTATTAAACACTGGTGCTTCTGTATCAGGCAGCACATTAAACGTTTGCGTCGCTGTTGTTGCATTTCCACAATTATCAGTTGCCACCCAACGGTAGGTAATTGCGTAGCCACCACAGATATCTACCGTATATGGATCAACCGTCGGTACTATCGTAATCATACTACAATCATCCGTCGCCGTCAACACCTCTTGTACTGGAAGTGGTTCATCACAACTAATATTAGAAATTGAAGCAGGTTGCGCATCAAACACTGGTGCTTCTGTATCTGGTAAGACGTTAAATGTTTGCGTAGTCTCAATTACATTTCCACAGTCATCTGTTGCTGTCCAACGATATGTAATTGCATAACCACCACAGATATCTACTGTATATGGATCAACCGTCGGTACCACATTCACACTTACACATGCATCACTTGCAGTCAGTGTCTCTTGGATTGGCAATGCATCACTACAAATCACATCCGCTATTACTGCAGGTTCTGCGTCAAATGTAGGTGCATCAGTATCTGGCAATACATTAAAGCTTTGTGTCGTCTCTGTCGTATTTCCACATGCATCCGTCGCTGTCCAACGGTACGTAATTACATAGCCGCCACAATTATCCACTGTATAGGTGTCTACACTTGGCGTAATCGTCGAATTACCACACGCGTCTGTCGCTACCAGCACCTCTTGTATTGGTAAACCATCCTGACAGTTTATATCTGCTAATGTTGCAGGTTGTGTATTAAACACGGGGCCTTCACTATCCGCTAACACATTAAATGTCTGCGACGTTACCGTCGTATTACCACACGCATCTGTCGCCGTCCAACGATACGTAATCGCATAACCACCACACTGATCTTCTGTATATGGATCTACACTCGCTGTTACACTTGTCGTTCCACACGCATCCGTTGCCGTCAACGTCTCTTGGATTGGTAACGCATCATTACAATTTATATCTCCTATCGCTACTGGCTGTGCATCAAACACGGGGCCTTCACTATCCGCTAACACATTAAATGTCTGCGACGTTACCGTCGTATTACCACACGCATCTGTCGCCGTCCAACGATACGTAATCGCATAACCGCCACACTGATCTTCTGTATATGGATCTACACTCGCTGTTACATTCGTTGTCCCACACGCATCCGTTGCCGTCAACGTCTCTTGGATTGGTAACCCATCATTACAATTTATATCTCCTATTGTCGAAGGCTGTGCATCAAACACGGGGCCTTCACTATCCGCTAACACATTAAACGTCTGCGTTGTCTCAATCACATTTCCACAATCATCTGTCGCTGTCCAACGATACGTAATCGCATAACCACCACACTGATTTTCTGCATAGGTATCTACACTTGGTACGACACTCACACTCGCACAGGCATCACTCGCCGTTAGTATCTCTTGAACTGGTAACGCATCATCACAACTAATATCTGCTATCGATGCAGGTTGTGCATCAAACACTGGCATCTCCGTATCTGGTAATACATTAAAGATTTGCGTCGTCTCCGTCGTATTTCCACACGCATCTGTTGCTGTCCAACGATAGGTGATTCTGTAACCGCCACAATTATCTGCTGTATAAGCATCTACACTTGGTACTACCGTGGTCGTTCCACAAGCATCTGTGGCCGTTAGTATTTCTTGAGTTGGTAAACCATCCTGGCAATCGATATTAGCAATCGTTGCAGGCTGTGCATCAAACACCGGACCTTCACTATCTGCTAAAACATTAAATGTCTGCGACGTTTCTGTCGTATTACCACACGCATCTGTCGCTGTCCAACGATACGTAATCGCATAACCACCACACTGATCTTCTGTATATGGATCTACACTCGCTGTTACATTCGTTGTCCCACACGCATCCGTTGCCGTCAACGTCTCTTGGATTGGTAATACATCATTACAATTTATATTGGCTATCGTCGAAGGCTGTGCATCAAACACTGGCCCTTCACTATCCGCTAACACATTAAATGTCTGTGACGTTACCGTCGTATTACCACACGCATCTGTCGCCGTCCAACGATACGTAATCGCATAACCGCCACACTGATCTTCTGTATATGAATCTACACTCGCTGTTACACTTGTCGTTCCACAAGCATCCGTTGCCGTCAACGTCTCTTGGATTGGTAACCCATCATTACAATTTATATCTCCTATCGCTACTGGCTGTGCATCAAACACGGGGCCTTCACTATC
>CALGJS010000387.1 GCA_937927835.1 uncultured Saprospiraceae bacterium
ATAATCAGATATACTATTGACAAATAATTGCTTTTTGATAATAAGTACATGGACAAATTAAATAATATTGTCCAAGCACTAAGAAGTTATTATTAACCGTTCTAACATATTAAAACTATTCTAAATGTAACTATTTTGCTGACTTTCACTATTTTAATAATACTAAAAAAAATATTTATATGAAAAAAGTCTTCTAATTAAAGATTAAGGTAATATATTGCATACCCGACTTATTGAAGCTGTTTAAGAATGAGAGAATAACAGGCTTTTTCTGTTGCATCTGACAGAACGAATCCTAGCACTAAATACACTAACCAAAATACAAACATGCGATCTTTAAATAAGATTTTAAAAAATATTGGCCAATCCTACGGAAATCCAACGGATATCCTCACCTCTACAAAGACTGGTAAGACTTATCAGAATTTTGGAAATTTTGATTTACCAAAACTAGACATTACGCTGACAGGGCAAAAGATGGTTGATATTTCGTTGGTCATCCAAGCCTTGCAAGAATTATATACATTACAAGGAATTCCACTGAGCGTGGAAGCGGTACATTATAATTTTATTTTAGAAGAAGGCGTTTTGCAGGTTCCGATTAAATTAAAAATAGGAGCACAACATTATTGTCTATTCTTGATTTATAATGAAAAATGCGCCACAGCTTTTGTGGATGCTCGTAATAGATTACAAGCCTTAAAAAAATATAGAACCATCTATTTGAGTAAGGTCCCTATGACGGGTGATCGAGCGCCAGAATCGGCACTTACTTCTTTGCGGTTTGATCATTTTAGAATAAGCAATCATAATCCAAAATTGGAAGATTATGCCGTTTGGTGGTCAACTAACAGAGAACCTATTTTTCAAAAATCAAAATCTTTTCAAGACTTAGAACAGATTTCTAAAACCTTAGATGGATACGAATCTTACTTTATCGGACGATTCTTTAAAGCACTGGAAATCTCAGGATTCACAGGCGAATCCGTCAAGCGAGTCGCACTCCCAAAAAAGGAAAGAACACTCACCGTCATTGGTCCTGAAGAACAAATAATTATCCTTTCGTTTTCTAAGAAAAAAGGAATTCGTCTACACTTTAATCGCAATACCACACCTTTTGGTTATCGTACCGCAATCATCGAACAACTTTGCATTGCCATCCAAGCTTATACGATTCGATTACAATTAAGGGATCTTCCTAGAGATACAACGACCCGTTCTAACGGTCGAGATTGGTATAGTGAAATGGCAGAAAAAGAGGAGGAGGTGATTGGCGGATTTTCTGATGTACAGATTTTTTGATGTGCGGATTGGTTGATTTGCGGATTTGCGGATTTGCGGATTTGCGGATTTGCGGATTTGCGGATTTGCGGATTTGCGGATTAAGATACTGTAATTATTAATTGCAATATCCTAATCCGCATATCAAAAAATCAAATAATCCGCAAATCAATCCTAAAATCCCTCTACTCCATTTACCGTGGTATATTTAAAACTTAGTTTCTTATCTGGATAGATGCGCTTAAAAGCGGATTGTACCATGATGGTTCCTTCGTGAAAACCACAAAGAATTAATTTAAGTTTTCCCTCGTAAGTATTGATATCACCGATTGCGTAAATGCCTGGGACATTTGTACTATAATCAACGGTATTCACTTCAATAGCACTCTTGACCACGGAAAGTCCCCAATCAGCAATCGGTCCCAATTTGGGAGAGAGTCCGAAGAGTGGAACAAAATGATCCGTAGGTTGAGAAAATTCTCCTTTGGTTTTGTGTTTAATTACAACGTCAGTTAGTTTGCCGTTGCCTTGTAGGCCGACTGCTTGTGCTTCGGTAATCAATTTTATTTTTCCGCTTTCGGCGAGTTCCATTACTTTCTCGACCGAATCCAATGCACCTCGGAATGAGCTTCGTCGGTGTACCAACATCACTTCGCTGGCTACGTCAGATAAGAAGATTGTCCAATCTAAAGCAGAGTCTCCTCCACCTGCCAGGATGACCCGTTTGTCTCGATAAAATTCAGGATCTTTAATGATATATTCTACGCCCTTGTCTTCAAAATTAGCGAGGTTTTCGATAGGTGGTTTTCGCGGTTCGAAGCAACCTAATCCACCGGCGATGGCGATTACAGGTGCGTTGATCTTGGTTCCTTTACTGGTAGTGAGTACAAAACTTTCATCCTCTAATCGTTCGATACTTTCTGCACGTTCTCCTAAAGTAAACCCAGGTTTAAAGGGTTCAATTTGCTTCATCAAGTTTTCCACTAGATCACCTGCTAGAATATCCGGGAACCCAGGAATATCATATATCGGCTTTTTAGGGTAAATCTCTGTCAACTGACCACCGGGCTGTGGCAACGAATCTACCAAGTGGCATTTTAGTTTTAAAAGTCCCGCTTCAAAAACGGTAAATAGCCCGCAAGGTCCTGCTCCGATGATTAATATATCTGTCTTTATCATTTTTTAAATATTTCTGCAAAATTAACTAAATACAAAACAAAAAGCTACAGATTAAGTTGCCGAGAATTTAAGTCTTGTTTTATTTTATAATAGCGCGGTAGCTTTTAGAAAAATAAGACTGGGACGTTTTTTTTGCTGGTTGGCTGGTTTGCCTGTTGGCTAGTTAGCTTCCCTCTATCGTATTTTACGTTAAAGGGAAGCTAACTAGCCAACCAGCAAACAGGCCAACTAGCGGTATTTCTAGTTTGTCACAGATAAATTAAAAAGTTACCGAACCATTGATTTTATAAACAATCTATCTAGGATCATTTTATTTTCTAGTAAAAAAATTAGGATGTAATCCACACTCTGTATTTCCACTTCTAGCCCAGCGCCCTGCTCGGCCCTGTCCTTTCTCGGTACAATGCGTACAACCGATCGAACCATAACCGTGTTTTTCTAACGGATGACGTGGCAGTTTATAAAAATCTAAGTGGTATAAAAATTCTCCTTCGTCGATATCTACCAATGGTTGAAATTTAACAATATCTCCTCGCTGTTCGAAGACTTCCAACCTCGATCTAAATTCTGTCTGATAGGCCATCAATCCACTGATCCATACTTTATGTTTTGCAACAATCGGATCAAGCGGTGCAATTTTATTTACGGTACAACACATCCGAGGATGGTTGACCCACCATTGATCCTGTTGGGTAATTAGATTTTCTTTTTTACTTGGCAATACTTCTTTAACTGATAAATTAAATTTCTCAATCAGCTCATTTTTATAAGCAATCGTTTCTGGAAAATGATAGGTGGTATTGATAAAATAAATCAATTGCGCTGGACGAATTTCTTGTAATAAGTGTAATAAAAAAACGGACTTAGTTCCAAAAGAAGAGGTCATCAAGATTTCTTTCTCTGGAAAGTATTCGTATATTTTCTCTATTCGTTCTTTAAAGTTGAGGGGTTTAAAAATATCATTCAACTCCTCAACACTCCATTCTCTAAGGTGTTGTTTTGTTTGCAACATGAAAGTTTTAATTTTGTTCTTTTTTAACTAATAAACTGGCGGTAACTTCGTTCAATGCTTTTACTTTTGCGTTGAAGTCTCCCGTTAATTGATCTCGTATTTCTTTTAAATTATCAAGCAAATCACCAACGTCTTCTGGCAAGGTAGATTCTAAAACTTGTCGGAATCTTTTGGCGAAAGTAGGTGACTGACCATTGGTGGAAATGGCTACTTTCAATGGTCCACGCGTTACGATACTTCCTAAATAAAAATCACATAATTCAGGCGTATCTGCTACATTGATCAATTTTCCAGCAGCTTTGGCCGCCCGTTGTACTTCGTGATTTAATTCGCGAATATTGGTCGCTGCTACAATTAAATCATGTCCCAAAATATCTGATACGGCAAACTCTTTTTTGATAATTTCAACCTTATAATTTCCTTTAGAAAGTAACTTTTCTAGCTCCGGCGAAACCCATGGAGCGACCACGGTAATGTTCGCGTTTGGGCTACTTTTGAGAATAAAAAATAATTTTTCATAACCAACTTCACCAGCACCTACGATCAACATTCGTAGATTATGTAGTTTTAAGAATACAGGATATAAAGGATTTTTCTTTGTTTTCATTTTAGATGTTTTTTTTTTTGCAATGATTGTTTTTAGAGCTTGTTTAAATTTGCCAATTGTAGCCAATTAATGGAAGTTTAGACAAGCTCTTAATTCACTTTTCAATTCAGGGTGTAAACCAACTACTTCTCCGATGACAATAATTGCTGGTGTAGAAATTTTCTTTTTCTGAACTTCGCATTCAATAGAATTGATAGTTCCCAATGCTGCACGCTCTTGGTTGGTGCTTCCGTTTTGAACGACCATTGCAGGTAACTCTCCCTTTCCATTTTTGCGAAACACCTTGGCGATTTCTCGTATCTTTTTTAAACCCATCAGAATTACTACCGTAGCGGAAGATTCTGCTGCCAGCGCAATATCTTTCGATAGAACACCCGCTTTGGTCGTCCCTGTCAAGACCCAAAAACTTTCATTTACACCTCTACAAGTAAGTGGTACTTGTTGAAGTTCAGGTACGGCAATACAAGAAGAAATACCGGGAATAATTGCCACCTCAATATCGTGATCCATTGCAAAGCTTAGTTCCTCATGACCTCGACCAAAAACAAAAGAGTCGCCTCCTTTCAGACGTACTACATGACCATGTAAACAGGCATATCGCACCATCATCTCATTTATTTCCTCTTGAGAATAACGATGATCATTGGCTCTTTTTCCAACATAAATTCGAATCGCGCTTTTTGGGATATAATCCAAAATCTCTTTTCCAACCAAGGCATCATATAAAACTACGTCGGCCTTTTGAATTGCTTTCAATCCCTTTACGGTTAAGAGATCTGGATCACCGGGGCCCGCTCCAACGAGCGTTATCTTGGGTTGTTTATTTCTTGTTATCATCTGATTTAAGCTTTATAATATTGATCAATAATATTTTTATCTTTTCCTTCATTTGCTAGTTGGGAGGTTCTGACAGATAAAACTTGCTGGAAAAAATCATTAGCTATTTTTGCATAGTCTTTAGCAAAAGCTTCGGTCGGTGCAGATTTTTTAATTCGCAGTGCCAGCTCTTTTAGTGGTTCTGACAAAGCAAATTCCTTGGTCGTTACATAGTGTTCATCAAAGTCACGCAAGATTCCAATTTGTGTATTACATTTTACATCTTTAGCCAACAACAATGCTTTTGCACCAATAACCAACGTAGTATAACTATGGTAAATACTATCTGCAAAAATATTTTCTGCCAAAGCTGCCGCCGCCAACTCCACTTTCTCTTCCGCATCTTTTACGATCGTCCCCACTACGTCATACGCGACTCCAGCACACTCTCCTACCCCAATTGCTTGGACATAATCTTTGTTATCTCCCCAGTCAAAAAACTCTTCTTTTGTCAATTGTTCAATATCCGCTAATGGTTTTAATAAACTATAGAAATAAGCTTTTCCTTGACGACGATAATAGTGGTTGAAATATTCATTATTCTCTGAGACCTCATCGTAATCGTTTAAAATGGTTCTTAATGCATCAGGTATTTTTTTTGTAGGAATCTTGATTACTTTATCTGCAATCTGTGGAGTACCATCAGGATCTACTCCACCGCCAATGACTATTTGCATGGCAGGCACTACCAATGGTTTCTTTTTTATTGAGCTGCCATGAAACCCAATATTCGCAGCCATGTGCTGACCACATGCGTTCATACAACCACTAATTTTTATATCCAACTCAGACTCTTCAATCAATTGTGGATACTCGGCAGTGATTACTTCCTCTAGGACAGAAGCTAGACCTGTACTATTGGTCACTCCTAGATTACAAGTATCCGTTCCAGGACAAGCCGTGATATTTGCCATACTATTAAATCCGGGTTTTGCCAGATCTAAATTATCCAATGCTTGGTATAAATGAGGAAGATCATTTTTTCTAACATACCGTAAAACAAATCCTTGATTAACCGTAATCCGAATATCATCAGCGGCATAATTACGGGCAACTTCTGCGAATAATCGGGCTCGTTCTGCCATAATATCTCCGAGTGGTAATCGGATTTGCACAGCGTAAAAATCCTTTTGTTTTTGTTCAAAAACATTGGTCGTTAACCAAAGATCATAAGCTGTTGAATCTTTTATTTGTATTGCTGGTCGTTCTACATCAGGGACGGGAGGTGCAGCAGTAAGGATCTTAAGATTGATTTTTACGGAAGCATTTGCGATGGCTTTTTTCTCTTCTTCTACTAATTTTAAAAATCCATCTAAGCCTAATTCTTTTACCAAAAATTTTAATCTTGCTTTAAAACGTTTTTCCCGTTCACCATATCGATCAAAAACTCGGATAGCTGCTTCCATAAAAGGGATAATCTGATCTTCGGGTAGAAATTCATAAGCAGTCTGAGCGATGATGGATTGAGCACCAAGGCCACCGCCGACTACTAATTTAAACCCGCGAACTTCTTCTCCGTTTTCTATTTTTATTCTAGGAACAAATCCAAAATCATGAAAATAAGTATAGGCACTATCCTTATCACTGGAAGAAAAAGCGATTTTTATTTTTCGCCCCATCTCCTGACAAATAGGATTTCGTAAAAAATATCGAAAAGTCTCATAGACATAAGGAGAAACATCAAACGGTTCGTCGGGATCTATTCCCGCATTGGCTGAAGCCGTAATATTTCGAACCGTATTTCCACAAGCTTCTCGTGCGGTGATTCCCACTTCTCCCAAATCTTTCCAGATAGCAGTGGCGTCATCAAGTTTGACATAATGCATCTGAATATTTTGTCGAGTAGTTAGGTGGAGGTTTCCATTTGTATATTTTTCAGAAACATCCGCTAGACGAATCAATTGATCCGCGGTAAGTAACCCAAAAGGAATTTTTGTTCTAAACATATGGACGCCTAACTGCCGTTGCCCATAAACGCCCCGAGTTAGTCGATAATGACGAAAACGCTCTTCTTGCATTTCTCCTTTTTTAAAGGCAGCAATTTTATTCTCTAACTCTGTGATGTCGACTTTCAAGTCTTCAAGGATTTGATTTTTATCAGGATTCTTACTCATGAGGATTACTTTATTTTGAACACGTACTTATAAGAAATTAAAAACGAAAAAGGTCTTTGCAGATGTTAGTTACCGCAAAGACCTTTAATTATCTATTATATATAATTTTTAAATTTATAGCGGAATCTTTCTGTTATACATACGACAACAGCAACAACAACAGTTGTAGGTCTTATGTGAAGCAGCAATATTTAAATTCCGTATAGACATCGTAGATTTTACTTTTGAATACCTTTTTTACAAAATGAGGGCAAAAAAATAAGCCTCTTCGGTTATTCCGAAGAGGCTTATTTTCAATAATATAATTTTACTTATAAATATCAGCTTCTTTCAGAATATAACTCTGGTACACGACAACAGCAGCAGCAACATGCAGTTGCGGACATCATCATCACCGGAAATTTATGGAAAGAATTAAACATTTACTTAATTTTATTTATTTGATAATACAATGATAAAAGGTTTTTTGCTAGCATGCAATGTTTTATCCAAAAAAAATATTGCAATGCAACAATTGCCTTAATAAAGACAAATCAATATGGGAACGTAAAATATTTGAATTTGGTATGATTATCGTTTATATACATAAAATCATAAATATGATTAGAGCGTCCCTGATACTGGTCAGTTTGCTAACAATAGCGGGCTGTTACAACTTGCTATTTCAGCGAGGGGGCGAAGCCATTCCCGTCGAAGAAGAAAAGATCACTATTCCTACTTCACCTTCCCCTGAGATTTCTTATCAAGAAAGAAAGATTCGTTTCCAGAAATTTGCAGATTCTTTAAACCGGTCAGCAGTATTATCTGAATCTGATAAGCTATATGAGGAGGCTCGACTATTTTTGCCCGATACGACTTTGCGTCCGAATAGTTATTTGTTTGGTAAACGACTTGCTCGACGAGACACCTTGGACATATTTTTTTATGAAATAAGTCAGCAAGAAACGGATGGAACTTCTTTTAATCTAGTGAGTTTTTTCCCTGATGGCCGAGCGATTGATTTGATCGCAGTACATGGAAAGACTAATGATGCTAACTTAAGTATTAGTTTGATTGATCAAGAAATTTTTGAATTGGCGTACGTAGATTTTTATTTATCTCCAGAATATTTTGAGACAGATCGTTACGCAGATGCTCCTGATTCGATCAAGGCATTACAGTCTACTCAGCATACTGCCATGCAAGATTATATCTGGAAAAAAGATTATAATGAAACCAATCACTACGAAAATTATCGTTTAAATCAAGACGGAGTATTTGAGAAGCTTTCTCGAAAATCAAAACCAAGTCTGAACCGTAAATTCCCTTTTACTTCTACTCGGGTATTAGCCAAGGATGAAATTGAGCGATATGCTGTTCGGGATTTACAACTTATGGTAAATGAAATTTCGGCTGATTATGGTAAAATATTTTCCAGCAAAAAATTGAATTATTATTTTCAAAAACAATCTTGGTACCAACCACAGCGTGAAGAAGTCAATCATCTTTTTTCTGATGTAGAACGGCTGAATCTAGAAAAAATCCAATCCCATATTTATATTGCGAAGAGGCGGTAGTAGAGACAATTCATGAATTGTCTTTACATGAATTGTCTCTACATGAATTGTCTCTACAGCACCCCTACCCGACCAATTGTCTTTGTTGTTTTCTGAATACAGAAGGGCTTTGATTGGTGATTGATTTGAATTGCTTATTAAAGTGAGAAAAATTATTAAACCCACTAGCAAAGCTGATCTCTGCAATCGTCATCGACTCTTCTACGAGAAGACGACTTGCGTAATCAATTCTAAATTCGTTGACAAATTGTGTAAATGTTTTTCCTGTTAATTTTTTGATATAACGACAGAAAGCAGGAATCGTCATATTGATTTTTGCAGCGATTTCTTCTAATGGAATATTTTGGTGAAAATTCTTTTCTACGTGACTATAGACTTTGCGAATTCGTTCTTTTTCTGACGGATCTACTTCTACTGCAAAACCATCTGCTTTTAAAATTTCGTATTCAGTAGAATTAGCTAAATCATTAAACATTCGTAGTAACTCTAATAGGCGTTCAAAATTTTCGAGTTCTAATAATCGTTCTAAATCAGCTCCAATTCGCTCCTTGGTTTCTCCACTAAAAGTGATCCCTCCTTTCGCTCTTTCAAATAATCCTCGAATCGCAGCCATCTCAGGTTGACTAAGAAATCCTGAACCTAAAAAGTCTCGCCGTAGTTGGACTACGATCTTATGTTGGCCTGGTTTTCCTTTTTTAAAATATCCATAATGAGGCAAATCTGATCCCAAAAAAGTAAGATCTCCATCATCAAAACAAGCATAATGATGTCCGATATGTCGGCGACCTTTTACCCCTTTGCTCAAAAACACCAGCTCATATTCAGGGTGCTGATGCCACTGCGGAGCTGGATGATCTATTGAGCAATCAATCTTTTTAATGGCAAAAGAACTACCAAATCCCGGTTGTATTTTTTTTAATAAGGGTTTCACAAAATTTTATTTTACATTCTATATTACCTGTTAAAATCCTAATAGCTAACTTATAGGTTAATATAGGACAAGTAACACCTATTTCTGTTGATTTACAAGGACTTAATGTAAATTTAACACGAATTCTATTTTATGACTTAATCTATTTTTTAATAATGATATTTTCATTAAAATAGTTCGCTCATCCAACAATCTTTTAAAGTTAAGCGTTAAACATTTTTAAAATAAAGATGGATTTTAAATATTTTATCAATCTATTTCTCCCGACTTCTTTACAACAGTTCGAAATTTACTAACATGAAATACCTCAGCTTTTTACTTCTGGTTTTACTCACACTTCCGCTAAACAGTTTTACTTACATTCACCTCACACAGAATCATACCGATGATATTCTAGGAGAATGGCATACAGAAAGTCGAGAATCTGTCATTGAAATCTATCGTGATGAAGGTAGTTATAGTGGTAAAGTCATCTGGACAGAAAATCCCAATGATGAAAACGGTCAACCAAAAAGAGATGTTTTAAATCCTGATCCATCAAAAAGAAATAACCTTTTCATAGGAACAGTCATCATGACAGGGTTTACTTTTGACAATGATAAAACCTGGAAAAGTGGGCAGATTTATGACTTAACCCACGGCAAAACTTATAAGGCGCAAATCACCTTAAAGGATTCTAATACGCTCAAAATGCGAGGTTATATCGGCACTCCTATGTTTGGAAAAACAGTAACTTGGAAACGAAAATAAATCTATTTTTAATTCCAGATTCACATTTCTTTATAATAAAAACTAAATAACAAATGGCCCGAACGTTTTAATGTTCGAGCCATTGTCTATTATAAACACAAAGTTTATTCTATCTTAGTTGATAGTTATCTACTATCGATGTATTTGTACATATCCGGAATATCGTTTACCTTGTCCATCTTCTAATACGTAGAAGTATGTACCATCTGGTAATAATAATCGGTTGTTCCAAGTACCATCCCAATCATTTAAGTATCCTTTTTTGTTGTAAACTTCGTTACCCCAACGGTTGAATACTAATAATCGGTTATTCGGGAAGGCTTCAATTCCTTGAATAGTAAAGAAATCGTTTACTCCATCACCATTCGGACTAAATCCAGTAAATATTAATAAGTCATCACAAAGGACAGTAACAAACACCTGTGTTGTATCACAACCTACTTGGTTACAAATTGCGTAGGTAAACACATCCGGTGATTCAGGCTCACAATAATCTTCATTTGGTGTATACTTAATCGTATTATCTTCATTAACTCCCGCTACCCCATTGTTTGGAGGCGTTATGATAATGACGGTATCGAGTGTTCCATTAATGGTATCATTAAATAACTCTTCAATATCGATGGCATTATTACGAGAAGTAGTATCCGAATCTGTTACTGCAATTGGTGGTGTAATTCCAGTCAGATCTTCTACCACCGTAATGGCAAAGTACGTAGTATCACAAACCCCCAGATCATCACAAACGATCATACAAGCTTCTTCAACACCTGGCTCAAATCCTTCGAAATCTACACATACTTGACTTTCGTCAATATCGAAAATAACAATCTCTCCAGAGGCCTCATCACAAGTATTCTCTACGCTTACGAAATTACCTGGCAGTTCTGAAATATCTAGACAAACCGTTTCTGTATCCGCTACGTTGATCGTATCCGTTACATATTCAGGAGTCACACAATAAACATTCGCCCATAAAGTATCGGTACATCTCGTAACGGTATTCGTAAAGATCAGTTCATGGAAACCTGCCGTCAGTGGTAACGAAGTACCAGTTGGTGACAAGGTCGTATTCACATTTACAATTGTAAAGGCATTAGTGATCAATTGACGAACACTCATGTTGCCATAATTATTATCAGGGTTTCCACCATTGATCGTAGAACGTGCTACATCGAAGTACCATGTGGAACTATTGTCCCAGCTATTCATAGAATCTACTAATTCAGGAATAGTCATGAACTCAGTGTTATAATTATTTCCATTCACGCTCCAATTCTCTAATTCGTAAGGACCAACGTTTCCGTTACTTGGGAAAGTGAATGTAGAATAATTAACGACACTTTCAATCGCACAACCGAATGTCGCATCGGTATATGGTTGACCGTTATCCAAAATTTGATAATCATTAATTTGTATAAAAGGTAGATCTACACAGTATTCACCACCCATTACACAATTACTACTCACGATCGTAGCCGTGTCAACCGTATTCCAGATTTCTCCAGGACATGGTGCAGGACTTCCAACATTTACAATAATAATGGTCGTATCACAAATTCCTTCTGTATTACAAACAATTACACAAGCCGTGTCAAGTCCTGTGAAGCTTTCGTTCGGCGTATACACCACACAAGAATCGCTAACTGGCGTCAATGTTCCAAAGTCAGGTGCATCACAAATTGCGATACGACTGATTTCGGATCCTATTTCACTAAGGTCTACACAGATGGTGTCTGTTGGCGTTTCAAATGGTGTTCCTACATAGACAGTATCTGTTGTAATACAACCATTGCTGATATTAATCGCTCCAGTCTCTACGGTACAACCGTTTCCGTCTGTCACGGTTAGTTCGTAATTACCTGCATTTAGGTTACTTCTACTTTGATCATTATCAGCTCCTGCAATATCTGCCCAATCGAAAAGGTAGCTTCCACTTCCTCCCGTAACTCCTACGGAGATTGCTCCTGACTGACTACAGGTTATATCAAGTTTTGCTAAATTGATATTTAATGCTTCAGGACTTCCTATGGTGAAACAAGATTCTCCAGCAACACAGCCGTTATCATCTTCAACTAATAAACAGTAGTCTCCTGCTGGCAATTGACCGTTCTCATAAATAGCACCTGCACTATTTGTAATGACAACTTCTCCAGTCCCAGCAAATCCGACGCTTAGATTGACATCATATGTTACGGTTCCGTCTGTACTTCCTACACAAGAAATCTCTGTTGTATTGGTAATATCGATGGTAGCAGAAGATACATTATCTGTCATTGTGAAATTCACAACCACTTCACATCCTGTACTACTATCTGTTACTAATACTTCATAAACACCTGGTGCAAGATTAGTTTGTGTAGCGTCACTACCCCAGTTGTGGGTATCATAGTTTCCACTACCATTGGTAATTGTTAATCTAGCAACTCCGTTATCTTGACCACAATCAGATTGGCTCAAAATATCTACTGTTGCTTGTAGCGTTGTAACGGATTCAATTTCGACTACAAGGGTCTGTGTACATCCGTTAACGTCTTCGGCAATTACTTCGTAAATTCCTGCGGCAAGATTAGTTGGGTTGGCGACCGTAGCCACTTCTACTCCATCTAATCTCCAAGAATAGTCATAAGTATCAGGACTTAAGGTTGCGCTTCCATCCATATCCATACAAGTAGCAGGATTCGTACTCACAATCGTTACGTTTGGTCCATCAACCTTTCCGATCACAATGTTGATTACGGTATCACAAACTGAATTACTCGGATCAGAAATAGTTACTTGGTAAGCAGCTCCGGCAACTCCAGAAATATTATTTCCAGTATCACCATTCGACCAATTAAAATCATAAGCTGATTCATCTCCTACGATGGTAATCGTCGCACTACCATTATCAAAATCACAAGTAGCATCAAAGGTGACCACATTCGTTACAATTAGATCATCACAATCATCGACACTACATTCATCCACTACTACTAAATTATCGAATATTGCTTGACAACCATTCGCATCCGTAACAGTCAACTGGTAGGTACCAGAAGTTAAATCGGTACGATTTCCTGTTGTCAAAGTCGTATCTGACCAAGTGTATGTGTAAGCCGGATTACCACCCATGACTGCAGTATTGATTGCACCCATAGCACCACAAGTTTCATTGGTAATGCTAATAGCCACGTTCATTCCTTCTGGTTCGACTACTTCAAAACAAGCACTACCTGCTAAACAACTATCACCGTTCATAACGATAATACAGTAATCACCTGGAGATAAACTTCCGTTATTTACTGGATCACCATTACCATCTACAAATGCGATGGATACTGGTGTAATAAATCCAGGATCATAAGTTATATTATAGAAAGCAGATCCATTATCGTCTCCCGCACATTCTAATAATAGTAGAGAATCAACGGTAATGTTAGCTCCAGCCAGCACACTATTTTCGAGTGTGAAGGTGACTGCTTCTGTACATCCTGTATTCTCATCTAGAACATTTACAGTGTAGGTACCTGCTGGTAAATTTGTAGGATCCAAGTCGTAGCGGTAATCCCCACTACCACCATCGACCAGAATCTCTACTGAGCCGTTAGACTCATCACAACCCGGTTCAGAAATAACCGCCGCGCTGACGATAAGTGGGTTGTTTTGCTCTATTTGTACAGTTAATATTTCAATACACTGACTGGTTCCACTAGCTACGGTTACGTAGTAGGTACCTGCCGGTAAATTATTTTTAGAAGCACCTGTCCCGTAGGATAGTCCGTCTGCATCCTCCCATTCGTAGAATAAAGTAGATGGTTCAAGTGTCGCACTACCGTTGGCTGTTAAACAGTTTGCTGGATTCACCGAAGCAATGTTTGCAATAGGTGAATTTGGATTGCTTAACGGAATCACTTCTACCTCGAAACAACTTGGATCATTTACATCACTAATTGTTACTCGGTAAGTACCTGCTTCTAGTGCAGTCAGTTCAGCATCGGTACTACCATCTGACCAAGCATAAGTATAACTACCCAATCCATTAATTTGGATAGCACCATTACTCAATCCACAATCTGGATCGTTGGTCGTAATCGTGGTTACGATATTACAATTATTACACTCGTCCGTTACAATAATATCATCAAGAACGATCGTACAGCCATTCGCATCTGTGATAGTAACATTATAGATACCGCCTGCGAGATCTGCTCTATTTTGAGGATCTTCGTCTCGATCTAAATCTTCCCAATCAAATAAATATGGTTCGACACCTGCATTTATAATCATGTCAATACTTCCATTATTATCACAATCTTTGTTGGTCACATCTACGCTTACCGTCATTGTTAAAGGATCTGTTACGGTAAAGCAAGTTTCTTCTGATAAACAACCGTTGCCATCTCTAGCAATCAAACAGTAATCACCTGCAGGTAGATCTCCATTGGTGTAAACATTTCCATCTGCATCTTCAATGGTAACTACTGGTGTGCCTTGATAACCAGGATCTACCGTAATAGTATAATTTGCCATTGCGTCGGCACTACCAGGACAGTTGGTCACTACCGGTAATTGCAGCATAATATTCGCTGCTGGCACATCGTCCAGAACTTCTATTACTACTTCAGCTTGACAACCAGTCGCTTGATCTGTGATCGTTACTGGATAATTACCCGCAGCTAAATCAGTACGAGTAGCATTGGTTCCCCAGTTATTATTATAGCTATAATTTCCGCTTCCACCAATCACTTCGATGGTCACCGAACCATTACTTACACCACAGTCAGCAGGAGCGTTTAAAATACTATTCGCAATCAAACTAGAAACAGAAGTTACGGTCACCTCTATAAAGTTTTGACAAGTAGAATTAGGATCTTTTACGGTAACGATATAGGTAGTGTCTTCTAGGTCATTTCGAACAGCGCCAATTACACCATCACTCCATTCATAGATTAAACTATCTGGCGATAAAGTTACTTGGCCATCAGCTGCGTTACAGTTCGCTGGTGTATTACTAGCAATTTGAGCCGTAGGTCCATTTTGATTTTGAATAACAAAAGTTATCGGTTCAGGAATTACACAATCTCCGTTTCTTCGATCGGTAATAGTCACTGAGTATTCACCAGCCATTAGGTTAAATGCTTCGTGGTCATTACTCACATTCGGGAACCATGTAAAGATATAATCAGCTTCATCTCCTTGTACGTCGATCATGGCAGAACCATTTTGTTCACCACAGTCTGCGTCTATCAAAGTAAGGTTATTCACTACGATTGGTGTTTCTTCACAAGGAGGACAATTGTCTACGACTAGTAATGCATTAATGCTGGCAGTACATCCGTTCGCATCTGTTACTGTTACACTATAATTACCTTCTGGCAAATCGTTTCGATCTTCTGGGTCACTCGCACTGATGGTATCTTCCCAATCAATCGTATAAGGCGTTGTACCTCCTTGAACAATCAAGTCAATACTAGAAGGTACTGTGCAAGAAATATCTACTAGAACAGCATCTAAGGTTAATGCAGATGGTTCGTTGATCACGAAACATTCTGTAGATGCGATACAATCGCTTGCATCTCGGATGACGATACAGTAGTTACCTGCAGTCAGCATTCCATTGGTTGAACCAATCATAGTTCCATCTCTGAGAATTGTTGTATCCGCTGGCATTTCAAATCCAGGATCATAGGTCACCTCAAAGACAACCATTCCATTGGCATCCTCTGCACAATCTAGGTCGATGGTATTATTAACGATATTAATCGTCGCACTTTGCGTATTATCAGGTAAAATAAATTCTACTTCAAAAATACAACCCGTCACAATATCTCTTATCATCACAGTATGTGGCCCAGAAGGTAAATCTGTTCGAGTATCACCTGGCCATGTACCAAATTCATAATTTCCACTACCACCTGTTGGAACAATTGTTACAGATCCATCAGCAGCTCCACAATTTGGTAAGCTATTGATCACTACATCCGCTGAAAGTGGATTAGTTGACCCAACCGTTACCTCTATTACATCAAAACATTCTGTAGTTGGATCGATAACCGTTACTACGTAAGTAGTGTCTGCTAAAAGATCATTACGCATTGCAGTTGTATCTCCATTATCACCCCAAACATATTGGTAATTAGCTGGTGATAAGGTAGCGATTCCATCATTATTATCACAAATGGCATCCGTCGTTGCTACGGTAGTACCTTGCGGTCCATCTGCATTTCCGATGACAAAAGTCTCCATAATGAAACAGGTTGGATCATTGGCATCTGTGATCGTCACGTATACCGGTCCTCCAGGTAGATTAATGATTTCATTATTTACATTTACTGGTTCCCAGTTAAAGAGGTATCCACTACCTACCATTTCGATTCTAATCGAACCATCTGCGTTACCACAAGTAGCATCAGTGATGATCACATTATCAATCACTGGTGGTGCACAAACATTACATTCGTTAATGATTGTCAAATTATTGTCTAAGATAGTCACACAACTGTTGGCATCCGTAATCGTTACCGAGTAGAATCCTCCTATCTCAAGATCAAGCAGATTACTCGTTGTATCTCCATTGCTCCAGTTATAGGTATAAGGTGCAGTTCCTCCTGTCACCGTTAATAAAATACTTCCGTCTTCGGTACAAGTGATATTATTTAAAGAAGCACTCGCAACCAATAATTCTGGTGCTGTTACCTCAAAGCATTCAAATCCTGCTAAACAATCATTTCCATCTCGAATTTCAATACAGTAAGTATTACCAGCAATCAATTCACCATTGTTTACTTCAACACTATCTTGTAGGTATCTTATTTGTGCAGGCTGAACGAATCCAGGGTTATAATCAATATCAACAATTGTCACGAAACCATCTTCAACTCCAATACAAGAAACCATCACGTTTGGATCAATTGTTATTTCTGCATTTACAATATTTTCAGTCAGACTAAATTCGTAATCGGTGACACATCCTGTAATGATATCTGTTACGGTAATCGCATATGGACCACCAGCAGATAGATCAGAAATTGTATTATTAGTGATCGCAGGATTAAAGATATATTGTCCACTTCCGTTGTTGACCACTATTGTAACCTCTCCATCTGAATTACCACAGGAAGGTGCGTTAACTACAGTATGCGTAACCACTAGATCACTAATTGATCCTACGACAACTTCAATAACATTCGTACAACCATTTCCATTTTCAGAAACGGTTACGCTATAAGAACCAGCTGTCAAATCATTGCGACTTGCAGCCACCGTATCTGGCCATTCATAGATCAGGTTCGCAGGAGTTAATGTTACTACTCCGTCAGCAGCTGTACAAGTTGCAGGTTCATTAACCGCAATCGTTGCATCTGGTGCTTGGTTATTTCCAATTACAAACGTTTCAATTGTGAAACAAGAAATATCTGTACTATTAGATACTGTAACTGTGTAGTCACCCGATAATAAATTACTTGCGGTGTTACTATTGATATTTTCATTAATCGGTGTAGGCCAAGTATAAGTGAAATCACCGATAGCTCCGTCCATTATTATTTCTGCAGATCCATTGGCAACACTACAATCCGCATTCGTAGTTTGAACACCAACAATCACTGGTGGTGTGCTACAAGGGTCACAAGAGGTTTCGATGGTGATCGCTGGAATAGCAACCGTACATCCATTCGCGTCCGTGATCACTGCATCGTAGTCACCAGGAATAAGATCAGTTAAATCTTCTGGATTACTATTTCCAGGAATATTCCAATCTACATTATAAGGAGAAGTACCTCCGATGATGTCTAGATTAATGAGACCACCTTCTGTACAAGTCGCATCAGCACTTGTAAAGGTAACTTCGATATTCTCTGGTTCAACTACGGTAAACGAAGCCGTTCCTGCTAAACAATTATTATCATCATAAACAAGGATATCGTAATTACCTATTGATAATGTTCCATTAGGTATAGTATCTCCAGCACTTATTATTATTTCTGTACCATTTCCTACAAATCCAGGATCGTAAGTCACGGTGTAAACCACCGTTCCATTTTGATCACCAGCACATGGCAAGTTCAAAATAGGATCTACTACAATGGTGGCGTTAGGAACATTGTCTTCTAATACATAATGAACCATCAATTCACATCCTGTGATATTGTCAATTACGATCGTACTATCCGCTCCGGAGCCTAAATTATTGGTATTCCCGAAAGTATAATCTCCACTACCACCGGTCACATTGATGGTGATGACTCCGTTATTCATATTACAATCAGGCTGATTAACCACTACGACCTCTGCTGTTAATGGATTGATATCACCAATAATGATAGATAGTACATTTTGACAACCCGTATTATTATCTATTGCGGTCACGATATATTCACCAGCTGGTAAATTATTCTGAACTGCGCCACTGTTAGGTAGTGTATTCCCGTTTATGTCTTCCCAAATGTATAGGAAGGAGGTCGGAGATAATTGAGCACCACCATCATTGTTTCCACAAGTGGCAGGAGATACACTCTGTACGATAGGTTCAGGGCCGTCAATATTCTCAACTATTACCGTATGTTCAATACTACAGGATGGATCACTAATTAAAGTAATCGTTACTGTGTAAGGATCAGATCCGATACTATCTACTACGTGACTAGTACTCACATTATCTGTCCAGACAAACTGGTAGTCTGATTCGTTACCCGTTACATCGAGAACAATCGAACCATTATTGACACCACAACTTGCATCTTGTACTACTTCGCTAATTACAGCGAATGGTTCACAATCTACTGGACAATCATTAGCAATCGTAATCGGTCCAATAGCAACGGTACAACCGTTAAGGTCTGTCACTGTAACTGAATATGATCCAGGGACTAAATCATTTCTATTTTGAATATTATTAAGTCCTGTCAAGTCTGCCCAATCATAGGTCAGCGTTCCTGTTCCCCCAGTAGCTGTAATCGTAATTGCTCCTAATGGATTATCACAGTCTGCATTTACGACTCCGTAGTTGACGTCGATCGCATCCGGTTCTGTAATCACCTGACAAGCTTGTCCAGCTACACAACCATTTCCATCAATCACGACTAGACACCAAGTTCCAGCAGATAGGTTTCCATTATTTTCAATATTTCCAAATTCGTCTTTTAGAATAACCGTTCCAGGCTCTACAAAATTTGGATCATAATCAATGGTATAAACCAAAGTTGCATCATTCGCTCCATTACAAGAAATCTGTGTATTAGGATCAATATTAATGACTACTCCACCAGGAATATCATCCTGTAGAACGATCTCCACTTCTGAAGTACAACCATTGTCAATATCTGTAATCAAAACAGAGATTGGTGAAGGAGAAGAGGCAAGGTCATTTCTCGTCGGACCGGCACCCCAACTATAAGAATAGTTTCCACTACCACCTGTAACGTTGATCGTGGCAGAACCATTAAACTCACCACAAGTAGGTTGACTATTGATCACTACCGTTGCGATTAGGTTGTTTTGTTCTCCAAGGGTAACTTGAATAACATTTTCACAAGCATTGCCTGGCTCCGTAACGGTTACACTATAAGTAGTATCACCTGCCAAATTATTCTGGACATTACCCATTCCTAAACCTGTACCCCAATCATACTCGAAGTTGGCAGGTAGTAAAGTTGCAGTTCCGTTATTCTGACCACAAGTAGCATCTGTCGTGCTGATATCCGCTACCACTGGTCCATCTATATTTCCTACCGTGAATGTTCTAATTGTTGTTACTGTTTCACAACCTGCTGTATTTTCAGTAATCGTAACTGTATAATCACCTAGTAATAAACCAGTAGCAATATTTGTATTTCCGATGCTTGGTTGAGACCATTGGAAATTATAGTTTGAAAGATCTTCCTGCATCGTGATAGTAATACTACCATTCGCTTCGTTACAATTTGCATCCGTTATAATTTCACCTATAATTTGTGGTTCGTCACATGGAGTACAATCGTCTTCAACAACTAGATCTATAACTTCCATACTACAACCATTGGCATCCGTGATCGTCACTTGGTAAGTACCGGCCGTATTAACATTAATAGAATTAACCGTATTATTTCCAATACTCCAATCATAATTATATGGGGCAGTTCCGCCACTCACGTTTAGTGTAATGTTTCCATCCTGAGAACAATCGATATTTGTAATCGAAGTACTGACAGAAAGTGCTTCTGGTGAAACAACTTCGAAGCAAGCTTGTGCTACTAAACAATCATTTCCATCAAAAACTACCACACAGTATATACCAGGTGAAAGTTGACCATCTATAAATGGTCCTCCATTATTACCTGGCGATTGAATTTCTATTCTTTCAGACTCTACGAATCCAGCATCTTTTACGATTGTGTAAATAGCGGTTCCGTCATTGGCTCCAATACAAGATACAGAAACGACTGGCTCAACCGTAATCGTTGCACCTGCACCACTGTTGATTAACAACACGGTATCTTGTCCAACACAACCTGTCTGATTATCGGTTACAATATTAATATATTGACCAACTGGCAAGTCTGTTCTAATCTGACCGATAGAATAACTATAATCTCCACTACCTCCAGTTACGATTGTTTCGATAGCACCATTGGTATCTCCACAACTTGGTTCGCTGTTTACAATAATATTAACATCTAAATTATTTTCTTCGTCAATAACTACGGTAATAATATTATCACAACCTGTGGCAGGATCAATTACCGTCACATCGTAAGAACCAGTAGGCAAGTCAGTTCGAGTCGCACCTGTTGGTGGTGTTCCCCAGTTGTAAATATAATTTGATGGACTGAGCGTTGCCGTTCCATTATCAAGATTACAGGTCGCTGGAGTCGTATTCAGAATCGTCGCTATTGGTCCGTCAGTGTTTGTTATCGTAAAGTCAAATACTTCAGAAGCAGGACAAACCGTATTCGTAATCGTTACGGAATAGATACCAACACCTAAATTATCAATAGTAGTAACATTAGTAGCACTAGTTGACCATTCGATGAGATAATCTGCAAGATCACCTAAGATTGTAATCTCAATGCTACCATTATTTTCATTACAAGTTGCGTCCTCTATTTGAGTAGCTGCAATTACTGGCGTCTCACAATTTGTACAAGTATTGTCGATGGTTATTCCATCCTGTGATGTTGTACAACCGTTGGCATCCGTAATCGTCACTGCATAAGTGATATTAGCAGAAAGTCCTGTACGGCTAGCCGTATTAATATTTGCATCTGCCCAGTTATAAGTATAACCTGGCGTTCCACCCGTTACATCTAAGGCAATCGATCCTCCACCGTTGGTACAATCCTCATCCGTTACGGCAATTTGTACTGAGATATTTTCAGGAGAAACAATTTCGAAGCAAGACTGTCCAGCTACACAACCTGTTGAATCAGAAACTACGATACAGTAATTACCTGGTGCTAACTGGTCATTTGTTTGAGCAATCGTATTTGCATCTAAAATCTCAATAATTGCTGGCTGAATAAATCCAGCTGCGTAATCGATTGAGTAAATAACTTGTCCATCATTTGTATCTGTACAAGAATTATTATTGACAGTATTAATCGTGATGGTGGCAGCAGGCGTACTATTTACCAAAGTAAATAAGGTATCTGCGATACAACCATTCGCATCCGTCGCAGTGACACTGTAAGGTCCTGCCATTAAATTATTTTGGGTTGCTCCAGTAGCACCGTTACTCCATATGTATGTCACAGGGTTGGCTGCGTTGGTAGCCGTCATGGTAACAGTTCCATCTGCCATTCCACAGTTCGGCTGATTGCCAATTTGAGGTAGAATGGTCAAGTTACTAATAGAATCAATATCAACAGTAATCGTATTGACACAAGGATTTCCTGTTTCAGTAACAGTCACTACATATGTTCCTGCCGCTAAATTATTTGGCGACTCACCGGTAATTCCACCACCCCAATCGTAATTAAAGGTATTAGGCGCTAAGATCGCAGATCCGTCGCTAGCTGAGCAAGTGGCTGGTGTTGTTTCTATAATACTTGCGATAGGTCCATCTGTATTTCCGATAGAAAATTCAACTACTAATATTTCATTACAACCTGGTTCAGAGATCGTAACATAATAAGCATTTGCTAGAAGTCCAGTTGCGGTATTTCCATTATTTGGAACATTAGGCGCCCAGACATATTCGTAGTTAGCAGGATCTCCCTGTAGGTTAATCGTTACTTCTCCGTTGGCTTCACCACAGTTTGCATCGATGGTTACCACGTTTACGAGTACTGGAGCTTCACATGGCTGACAATCGTCTTCTACAAGAATATTATTTACTACCGAAGAACAACCGTTACCATCTGTTACCGTTACTGCGTAAACAGTATCTTGTAATCCGGTGATATTTTGTGGATTATCAAATCCAGGTAAGTGATTCCAATTATAGGTATAACTGCCATTTCCACCAGTGGTTGTTAATGTAACCGATCCTAAAGTTTCGTTTCCATTATTATCACAAGTTTTATCATCAACAGCGAAACTGATATTGATTGCATCTGGTTCCGTTACTACGAAAGGAGCAGACTCCGCAAAACATCCATTTGCATCCTCTACTATAAGTATATATGGTCCCTGTATTAGCGTACCATTTCCAAAAGAGTTGCCATCTCTTCTGATGGTAACTACTTCCGGCCCTGCAAAACCAGGGTCTGTTACTACATCAAAGATTACCGTACCATCAGATGCTCCAGGACAAGACACCATGGTAATTGGATTAATACTTATGGTAGCTCCAATTACATCATTCACTAAAGTGGTATCTAAAATAACCTGACAACCTGTTGCCTGATCGACAACGGTAATTTCATAATTGATACCACCTTCTAAATCTGAGCGAGAAGGTCCTGCACCCCAACCGAGGTAATCATAAGAACCACTTCCTCCGGCAGTATTAATCGTAGCAATACCATTATTGTCACCACAACTTGGTTCCGCAATGATAGTGATCGAAGCCGTTAAATCATTCTCTTCTCCTACTATTACTTCAATGACATTCGTACAGCCTGTATTAGGATCTGTGACTGTAACAGGGTGTGGTCCGGCCTCCAGATCATTTCTGGAATAGCCTGTGATGCTGTCTTCCCAGATATAATTGTAAGAAGTTGGAGACAACACGATAGAACCATCAGCACTGATACAAGTAGCAGGAGCATCAAAGACAACTTCTGCTTCTGGCCCATCGACACTTCCCACATTTATGATTTGCGTGGTAGCTGGGCAATCTAAATTATTTGCATGTTGAATAATTACTTCATAAGATCCCGTTGGTAAATTATCAGCACAATTGCCGCTATTAGGTACATCTGGAGTCCAGGTAAAAATGAAGTTATTTACATCTGCTCCTACCATTTCAATACAGATAGATCCGTCGGACTGTCCACAATTAGCTTGTTCAACAATGATGTTGTTAACTTCTGGATTAGGAGGGCAACCATTTGTTTCACAATTATCCGCAACGTACTGACCAAAGAGTACTTTAGAACATCCTTCATCATCAGTAACAGTTACGATATAAAGTCGATCTTCATTGGTAACAAGGTTCTGAGCAGTTGAATTGCCTGGCGCCCACTGGTAAGTATAGTTTCCAGAACCTCCACTTACCTCAAGATCAATGCGACCAGGCGAAGCACATTCAATATCAGTAATCGTAGAGGTAACGATCAATTGCTCAGGTTCTGTTACTCTAAATTCTGCATAAGCTCCACGACAACCATTGGCGTCGTTAATTTCAATTGAATAATTACCTGCAATTAAGTTATCTGCTGAGAACGGTGCACCTGCTTCATTAGTAATATAAATTACTGCTGGTTCTGTGAAGTTGTTATCATAGGTAACATTGTAAGTTAACTCAGCACGCTCACCGAAGCATTCAATTTCTATTAGTGTATCTAAAGTCAAGTCCGCTCCTACTGCTTGTTCGTCTAGGGTAAAGTCCAGAATAGTTTCACATCCTGTACTTGCTCCATCAATAACGGTTACAACATAATCTCCTTGAGCTAATCCAGTACGAGTAGCTTGATCGACAGCCGGATCATCACTCCAAATGTAAGTGTAAGAACCTGCAGGATTATTTGCTACATTAATAGTAACCTCTCCATTGGCTACGCCACATTGAGGAGCAGCTATAATGTCTGCCGCTAAAGTCATTTCGTTAATTGAATCTATTTCAATCGTAATGATATCTGGACATTGTGGTGCCAGTGGATTGAAAACAACTATGTTATGCTTCCCAGGTTTAAGATCTGTCCTGATATTACTTGGTGATGGTTCTACCTCATCCAACCATACGTAATTATAATCTGCTGGATATAGAATCACAGTTCCATCTGGTGCGCTACAAGTTGCAGGCGTGGTCGTTAATGAATCTAGTTTAGGTCCATCGATATTCCCTATTGAAAAGGTTTCAACAATACTACAATCTGATACTAGTGGGAAGGTAACTGTCACAGTATACACACCTGCACATAAGTCATCACGACGATTACCAATGGCATTTGGTGTTCCTCCCTGAGAAGACCAAGTATAGGTATAATCCAGTGGATTACCGTCTACGATTACTTCAGCATTACCATTACAAAATCCACAACTAGATTCTAGCGTAATAATTTCCGCTACCGTAGGTAAGATACAAATACAAGTATCTCTCACCTCAACGTCAATTACCGTGTTACAACCATTATTATCGGTTGCCGTAATTTGATAAATACCAGCGTCAAGGTTTTCACGATTTGCGCCACTACCTCCATCATTCCAAGCATAAGCAAAATCAATAGGTGTTAATTCTATCGTACCACTACCTGTGTTACAATTGTCTGCTTCGTTGGCAGCTATCGTTACTTCCACTTCAATTACATCTGCATTTGCTCCACTTAAATCAAGTGAACCACAAATATCTCCTCCTCCTTGAAGTAGTAGACTATTGATGTCAAAAAGAGAAGTATTATCAAAATCAATAAACCCAAGATCAAGTGTAGCAGGATCGTAAACTAACGTATGTCCCGTATAATTTCCTACCTCATCCCAGATAAAGTCAGGCATCGAAGAAGTATCAACTACTACTAAATTATTACCCTGTGTTTCCGTTAAGATATAGATTACTTCAAAACCAGGAGGAACAATCATATTTCCATTAGGAGTAGCCGTAATGCTATTATTTATATCACCTGAACAAAGGCTTTCGTCTTCAATAGTTAGGTTACCTGCTTCAGCAACACAATCTCCGTTTGCACAACGGTCGTCAATTAGAATGTTATCAATTGTAGTAGAACATCCACCATCATCAGTAATCGTTACATTATAAATGTTTGGATCGAGTCCTACTGTAATGTATGGAGCACTGGTAGTAGTTTGAACATTTGGACTCCATGTAAAGGTATAATTACCTGTTCCACCCATTACTCCTAAAACAATGCTTCCTAAGTTTTCACAATCAGCGTGTACTGCAGAATAATCTGCACTGATCCGATCATTAACAGAAACGTTAACAGTTCCAACGGAAACACAACCTTGTGTGTTAGTTATCGTTACAGCGTAATCACCTGAATTGGCAGTAGTTGAGCCTGGAATAACTGGATTTTGAATATCTGCAGTAAAGCCATCTGGTCCAGACCATTCATAAGTCACTCCTCCACTTGCAAATAGGGTTATATTTTCACCTTCGCATAATGGCCCATTGGCAAATACCTGTGAGTTTGGAGCAGAGTTAACAGTAATATTTGTACTAGCTACACCCACACAACCAGAAGCAGTCGTAACAATAACATTAACAGTTACATTTCCTGTTACATTTCCTGTATACAATGGTGCGGCTCCACTAGGGTCATCAAAAGAACCTTGATCTACCGACCATTGATAAGTTATTGGTGTTTCACCAGCAATTACTTCAAACTGAATAGGATCATTCGCACAAATAGTTGGCTGAGAAGGCGTAATTGAAATATCAAAACTACCACTAGTTGTTATAGTCTGTGTCTGCTGACTGGTATTACCGCAATTATCTGTCGCGGTCCACGTTCGATAAACAACCGTTCCACAACCGTTTACCTCTGTTAATTCTGCAAAATCAATTTCTACTTCTGTATCACAATTATCCGTTCCAGTAATATCATTTGGTATTGGAGGTATCGTATCTCCAGTAGCATCATTGATTACAATATTAGTTGGGACTCCTAAAATGATTGGAGGTGTAGTATCTTCTACCGTTATGGTTTGAGCTGTGGTGGTTGTATTACCACAAGCATCTGTCGCGGTCCAGGTTCGTGTGATTGTATAACTATCTGTGCAAACTCCTGGTGTATTATCATCAGCAACAGTTACTGTTACATTTGAATCACAATTATCTGTCGCATTCAGTAATCCTGCAGCAGGAATATTTCCACACTCTGCCATGATATCTGTTGGTGCCGGATCAATGACTGGAGCTGTCTGATCTCCGATAGAAATCTCTTGTACTCCAGTAGATTCATTACCACACTCATCTGTTGCGGTCCATGTACGAATGATCGTATAAGCACCTGCACAAGATCCATCTACTGTTTGTTCATCCATTACAACGGTTGGATTATTATCACAATTATCTGTAGCTGTAACTGTTGTTGGAGATGGAATTCCACTAGATGAGTCACAACTAAGTGCAATATCATTTGGAACTCCTACTAAAACAGGAGAGACATTATCTATCACTGTAATAATCTGAGTTGCTTCATCCGTGTTTCCACAATTATCGGTAGCCGTCCAAGTTCGTCTAATACTATAAGTATTATCACAAGGTCCAGGAATCGTCAATTCTGTTAAATCAATAAATGGATTACTATCACAGTTATCGGTCGCAATAGGATTAACTAAATTAGCTACCTCATCACAATTAATCGTCTGATTATTTGGAACTTGTAATAAAATTGGTGGTGTAATATCTTCTACAGTAATTGTTTGAACACCAACTGACTGGTTTCCACATCCGTCATTGGCTGTCCATGTACGAATTAAAACATAATTACCTGGACACCCTAACTCAGTTCTCTGTTCATTGTAACCAATATTAATATTGATACTACAATTATCTGTAGCAGATGGACTAGCTGGTGGTGGAATATTGTCACAAGAAGCACTAGTATTAGCTGGGATGCCAGAGAGTACTGGTGCCTCAGTGTCTACTACTGTTATAGTTTGAGACTGTGTCGCACTGTTTCCACAATCATCCGTTGCTGTCCATATTCGAACTACTTGGTAGTTACCTGGGCAATTTCCAGCGATTATATCTTCATCTACTGTGATATCCACTGATGTATCACAATCATCGTTTGCCGTAGCATTTCCTGCTGGAATATTTTCGGTACAATCAATTGTCACATCAGCAGTTGAGCTAGTAAATACTGGTGGATTACTATCAGCAACAGAGACTGTTTGCTGAATCGTAGCTGTATTACCACATTCATCTGTTGCCGTCCACGTTCGAATGATATCATCAACTGTACTACAAGCACCTGGCTGTGTGATTTCAACTAAAGTAATGGTAACAGGTCCTCCACAATCATCTGTCGCTACTGGATCAAGTGGTGGAGGAATATTCCCACATCCAGAATTAATATCACCTGGAGCATTAGTAAATACAGGAGGCGTAGTATCTTCAACTGTAATAGTTTGTGTTCCAATATCTTGATTTCCGCATTCATCCGTTGCCGTCCATGTCCTAACTAACATATAAGAACCTGCACAAGATCCGATCGTTTTAACCTCATTGAAATCAATTACGATATCTGCTACTGCACTACAATTATCTGTAGCGGTTGGTGTTGCTGGAGCAGGCTCCGTAGAACAAGATGCAGTAATGTCTGCTGGAATTCCTGCCAATAGAGGAGCATCCGTATCTTCTATAATAATTGTTTGTGTCTCTTGACTACTGTTACCACATTCATCTGTTGCTGTCCACGTTCGAACTAAGGTATAACTATTTGTACAACTCCCTGAAATTGGCAATTCGTTTAATATAATTTGTATATCATCTGCGGCTGTACAATTATCGGTAGCTGTCACAACTGGTAAAGCTGGCAAGTTACCACAGCTAACCGTTGAGCCTGCTGGAACACCAGCAATAACAGGTGCTTCTGTATCATTAACAGTTATTATTTGCGTCGCCTGACTACTGTTACCACATTCATCTGTCGCCGTCCATGTTCGTGTAATGGTGAAATTATTCACACATGGCCCTACAATATTATTATCCAAGACGGTAATAGTAATGTCTGCTGTTGCACTACAATTATCCGTTACTGTTACTGCACTCGCATCTCCTACTGGAATCGTATTACAATCCGCTGTAATCGCTGCTGGGACATTCGTAATCACTGGCGCTTCTGTATCTGCTACCGTGATTAATTGTGTAGCCGTGGAAATATTGCTACACTCATCTGTCGCTGTCCATGTTCGCGTAATCGTATACGTATGCGCACATGTTCCTGGCGTCGTAGCATCACTTACTACTACTGTTATATCTACTGCTGCACTACAATTATCCGTTACCGTTACTGCACTCGCATCTCCTACTGGAATCGTATTACAATCCGCTGTAACCGCTACTGGGACATTCGTAATCACTGGCGCTTCTGTATCTGCTACCGTTATTAATTGTGTCGCTGTTGAGCTATTGCTACACTCATCCGTCGCTGTCCA
>CALGJS010000388.1 GCA_937927835.1 uncultured Saprospiraceae bacterium
GACGACCCCGCTAATATTGAGCATAACGATGGATCACTTCCCCAAGTTAAAGTTAGAGCAATGGCTCCAATTTTTAACGCAGGAATTTACTTTCAGAGCCAACAATTCGAAATAGGATTGTCTGTAAGTAATTTGACAGAATCACAAATTTCGCTTAATGAGGGAAATGCCAATACAAAAATTTCTTTGAATCGGAATTATTTTCTTATTTTTGCAAAGAATTTTGAAATTGGAAGCACATTTACACTACACCCCTCCTTATTTGTAAAGTCAGACTTGATAGAGCATCAGATAGAAATATCAGCTTTATTGAAGTATAATGACAATATATTCGGAGGTGCTTCGTTTAGAGGATATAATTCAAATACGGTTGACGCCGTTGCAATAATTGCTGGATTTAAATTAACCCCTAAAACGACCATTGCGTACGCATACGATCTTACCTTATCGGCTCTTAAGTCGGTTAGTAACGGATCACACGAAATTATGGTTAATTATAATTTGAATAAAGCAATTGGAGCAGGAATTCCTCCGAATATTATCTACAATCCTCGATTTTTATAGCGAGGAGCTTTATTCTACATTTTTGAGAACAATCTAAGTACCGCAGCCAAAATTTACATTAAATTGCTAGCAAACCAGCTTTGCCAGTAGCTTTTTGGCGTGTACTTTGACATATATTAAACAATAACTGCGAATAAGTTCTTGTTTCTGTATAAACAAACTATATTTACGTTTACTTTTTTGCTTATTATCAATCTGAAGGAAAACTCGGGTGTTAAAATGAAAAAATTATTTAAAACTTCTGTAGCGCTATTTTGTGTAGCGTTAATCGTCTCCGCTTGCGGAACAGGTCAGACCGGACAATTGGTCGGAATTGACAATCGTCCCTCTTGGAAGGGTATTAATCCTTTCGGTATGGTTTACATACCATCGGGAACACTACACATCGGTCCCAGTGATCAGGATGTAGCCAATACCATGGTCCAACGGCAAAAATCCATCTCTATCTCCGGTTTTTACATGGATGATACAGAGATTACCAACAATGAGTACCGACAGTTTGTGTACTGGGTAAAGGATAGTATTTCTCATACCCTTCTAGATAATTACTACGAAACGGAAGCTGGAGAGGAGTTAATCGATTGGGAAATGGAAATTGACCCTACTGATGAAACACTTGACGAACTTTTTTACCAAGGCGATGAAAAATTTGCTGGTAAAAAGGAATTGAATGTTTCTAAACTAGAATATGAATATGAATGGTATGATTGGCAAGCAGCAGCTCATCAAAGAGAGGCAAACCGAAAATCTCATATCAGAAAAAATAAAGTATTGGTTTATCCAGATACTTTAGTTTGGATTCGTGATTTCGCCTACTCTTATAACGAACCAATGGCCCGTAACTATTTCTGGCACCCGGCATATGATGATTATCCAGTTGTTGGTATAGATTGGAAAATGGCTGCGGCTTTCTCTTACTGGAGAACTAAACTATGGAATTCTTACGAAGGAAATGGTGTAAACAGTGAAGATTTCCGTTTACCAACAGAACACGAATGGGAATACGCAGCTCGAGGTGGTCACGATTTAGCACCATACCCTTGGGGTGGATACTACGTTCGTAACGCTAAAGGTTGTTTATTAGCGAACTTTAAGCCTGGACGTGGTAATTATCCAGAAGATGGTGGTCTATACACTGTAAAAGCAGATGCTTACTTCCCGAACGATTATGGTCTTTATAATATGGCTGGAAACGTTTCAGAGTGGACAAACACTGCTTTCCACGAAAATGCATATTCTTTCTTACACGATCTTAATCCTGATTTGCGTTATGACGCAAATGACGACGATGCTGAAGCACAAAAGCGTAAGGTAATTCGTGGAGGATCTTGGAAAGATATTGCATACTTTATGCAAACAGGTACTCGTCACTGGGAATTTCAGGATACTACTAAGTCTTACGTAGGCTTCCGTTGTGCATTGACCTTCCTTGGACGTTCAATTAATGATTTCTAATCTTAAGAAATAAATCAATCGAAAGCATAATCAAATCTGATTATGCTTTCGATTTTCTTTGACACAGAACTAGCCGAATCCTTTCAATTGAAATTAATCTAAACAGAATTGTAACTTTTTCAACCCTGAACGTTATGTTCAAGGGTATAACTATCAACATTTGTGTTAATATATAACCCATACTATTAACTCATTTAAATAACCTTTTAAAAAGAACAGAAAAATGGCCTTTTACAAAGCTCCTTGGTTTAAGTATTTAAAAAATTTAATTATTGGTGTAGGTGCCGCCGTCGTTATGGTGGGAGCACTTTTCAAAATCCAATCTTGGGAAGGTGGATCTGAATTATTAACAGCTGGACTATTAACAGAAGCAGGATTATTCCTCATGTTAGGTCTTTTACCACCAGACAAAGATTATTACTGGGAAAAATTATACCCAGGTCTAGAAAATTATGACTCTAAAATTCAGTCTTTAACTGCTGGTCCAGTTGGTGCTAGTGCTCCTTCTCTAAACGGAGAAGTAGTTGAGCAACAATTAGGTGGTATGTTATCTGAACTTCAGACAATGTCTGCTAGCTTAGGTTCTCTAAAATCATTACAAGAAGTTGACTTTTCCAGTACTGGAGATCAGCTAAAGTCTATGAGCAATTTCTACACACGTATGAATGAAGCAATGGCTACCATGAATGATTCTTTGGAAGATACTAAGCGTTACCAAGAGCAAATTTCTGCTCTAAACAGAAACTTAGGTTCTCTAAACTCTGTTTACGGAAATGTTCTTTCTGCAATGGCTTCATCTGCAGGATCTGGTAAAAAAGTTGGATAATCCTTTGGGTTACCTCCATTATTAATAATAATATAAAAAACCTATTAGGATATGTCAATACCCAAGGAACCGCGGCAGTTGATGATTAACATCATGTACTTAGTACTCACAGCGATGTTAGCCCTCAACGTATCTGCGGAAATATTTAACGCATTTAAATTAGTAGACAAAAGTCTTCAAAAATCTAACGATGTTCTAGATCAAGCAAATGCTAATATACCAGCTGAAGTTGCTCGTCTTGCCAAAAAAGATATGAAGAATCTTGGTAAGTATGCTGAAAGAACAGGTCCAGTAATGGAGCTTTCTAAAACTTTCTCTGATACCATCGATAACATTATATTAAGATTGTCAGATGCCAATAGAGATGGCGTAATCGATGACGAAGATTATGTAATGAAGGAAGATAAGGAGACTGGTGAAATGAAACGAAAGGATTTGAAAAACAAAAAGAACTTTGATGTTACTACTCGTTTGATGATCGGTTCTGATCCCACTGGACAAACTGGTCCTGCTGCGGATTTAAAGAACATGATTGAGAGTTATCAAACTAAGTTCATGAGTTTTATTGATGAAGAAGATCAAGCTAGCTACGGAAGTAAAATTTCGATGAAAATTGATGATGCTTGGGAATCTTCTGGAAAACCGAGTTGGGGTCAATTCAACTTTGGACACATGCCAGTACAAGCAGTACTACCAATGTTAACTAAGATGAAAAATGATGCAAAAAGCTCTGAAACAGCTGTTTTGAATTATTTAATGGGAAAAGTTGGTGGTGAAGATATTGTTTTCAATAAATTTCGCGTTGTATCAGCACCGAAGAAGAGTTACGTCATCAAAGGAGAAAAATTTGAAACGGAATTATTCTTAAGTGCATCCAGCGATAAGATCAAAGGAATGTCTGTACAAGTTGATGGTTCAACGATTCCAGTAAAAGAGGGTGTAGCAACTTATACTCAAACTGCTGGTTCTACAGGTGTAAAGAAATACAATGTAAATATTTCAATTACCAACCCTGTAACTGGTGAAGTAACTAGAGAAAAAGGTTCATTTGAATATGAAGTTGGTGAGCGTTCTTGTAACGTTGCCGCTACAAAAATGAATGTTTTCTATATTGGAGTTAAAAATCCAGTATCTGTAACCGCAGCAGGAATTTCTTCTAATGAGCTTAAAGTAAAAGCTACAGGAGTGAATTTAAAGAAAGAAGGTGGTGGTTATGTAGTTGAGGCTTCTAGACCTGGTCAAGTTGATATCACTGTTTCAGGAGGAGGGTTGAAAGCAACCAAATTCCCGTTCCGTGTAAAGCGTATTCCTGATCCAGTTGCTCGATTGAGTAAGAATTCAGGAGGAACAATGGGTAATGGAGAATTTAAAGCACAAGGTGGTGTAGGAGCATTCCTAGATAACTTTGACTTTGATGCGAAATGTAAAATTCAGGGATATATGCTAACTAAATTGGCTCCAAGACAGGATCCAATCGAATCAAACAACGCCGGTGCGCGTTACAACCAGAAATCTGGTCGTTTGGTTAAGTCAGCAAAACCTGGTGATACTTATTACTTTGATAATGTAAAAGCTAAGTGCCCTGGTGATTCTGCGGGTCGTAAGATCAATTCCATGGTATTTAAGATTAAATAATCATTGAGCTTGTCTAAATTTTCATGATTGTGCGAAATTGAGAAAATTTAATTCTGAATGAGGCAAAAAACATAGACGATGCCTAAGCATCGGCGAGGCTTTTTAACGAAATTCAGGATGAAATTTGCCAATTGCAGTCAATTAATGGAAGTTTAGACAAGCTCTTAATAACTGTTTGTTATGAAGATCTATGTGAAAATTTTAAGTTTATGTTTTTTGGGGATGATTCTTTTCTCCACCAAATCCTACGCTCAAATTCCGGAAACGCCACGTACAGAGGCCAGTGATCCAGATGATCGACCGTTGGATGGTATTGTTGAAAAAACACTTCTTGATACTAAGATGGTATTGCCATACCAGCCTATTCGAGAAGCTGATGTTTTTTGGGAAAAGCGTGTTTGGCGAGTGATTGATATTCGAGAGAAGATGAATCTTCCTTTCGCGTATCCTGAAATGCCTTTCTTCTCAATTTTAATGGATGCTGCTGTTAATGGTGATATCACCGTTTATAGTACGGAGGATGATAAGTTCTCTGCGTCTCTGCCCGCTGATGAAGTAGCCACCATGGGTGCTACTGCTGATACCGTAATTACCTTCGATCCGGAGACTTACGAAGAGCAGATTCAGGTTGTTCGTAACGAATTGAATCCAGAAGATGTAAACCGATTTCGAATTAAGGAAGTTTGGTTCTTTGATGAGCAAACTTCTACTTTACAAGCTCGTATCTTAGGAATTGCTCCTATGATCGATGTTAAAGATGAAAATGGTAACTTCCGTTACGAAAAGCCCATGTTCTGGGCTTATTATCCGGAATGTCGTGAGATTCTCGCTCGCCATAAAGTCTTTAACCAAGGTAATGATGCTGCCCCAATGACTTGGGAAGATACTTTCGAAATGCGTTTCTTTTCTAGCTATATTATGAAAGCTTCTAACGTACACGATTATCGTTTACAAGATACGTACTCTGGAGTCGATCTACTGCTAGAAGCTGATAAGATCAAACAAGAAATCTTTAACTGGGAACATGATTTATGGTCCTATTAACAGATTTAAACTCTTAAGTTAACAAACAGCTTAAAAATATTTTTTCAAAAGGTTTACTGAACGCTAGTCGTTTAGTAAACCTTTTCTTTTGTTTACCACATTTGTAAACAAGTTCCTTATATTTGAGGATGATGTTTAAAAAGAAGTTTCCATTTTATCGGCAATATGACAGCATGGACTGTGGTCCTACCTGCCTAAAGATGATTGCCGAGTATTATGGTAAAACCTTCTCATTACAAACATTGAGAGATAAAAGTTATATTGATCGAGAAGGAGTGTCGTTGATGGGAATCAGTGAAGCGGCAGAACAGATTGGTATGCAAACGCTAGCTTTGCGTATACCTTTTGATCATGAAGATGAAGAAGAAGCTTCTTTACTACAAGTAGGACTGCCCTGTATTGTACATTGGCAACAGCGACATTTTATTGTCGTTCATAAAATAAATGAAAAACACGTTTGGGTGGCTGATCCTGCCAAAGGAAAATTGAAGTTAACCCGAAAGGCCTTTGAGCGAGGATGGTTGTCAAACGGAGAAACAGGCATCACCTTAATGCTAGAACCTGGCCCAGACTTTTTTGCAGAAGAAGGAGAAAAGGTCAATAGAACTGGATTTGGCTTTTTATTCAGATACTTACTCAATTATAAACAACTGGTTGCCCAGTTATTTATCGGTCTTTTATTGGCCAGTATTTTCCAATTAATTTTTCCATTTCTAACCCAAGCATTGGTCGATAT
>CALGJS010000389.1 GCA_937927835.1 uncultured Saprospiraceae bacterium
GAATGGTGCCAGATATGCATTTCTGGGCTATTGAAAATATACTTCATCACTTTTGCCAAGAGTATACTACCGAGAAAAGAAAAGAAAAGGATCCACCCTATTTTTTGCCACCAGACCATTGCTGCCAAAACAGGAATTTCTAATAACCCATAGGCGGTCAAAATTCCAAATAAGGCGCCAAGAAGTCCACCGGTTATATAGCCACTGATACTGATATTAGAATGATTATAATGTCCCCAAATGAGGGTAAAAATATGAATGACAAAAAAGTCATGCAAACCAATTCCCAATAAAGCCAACGGAATATATTCTAATACGCGATAGACAATATTTTCCATCCAATGAAATCGTAGATGAGCAGCAAAACCCATCTCTTCTACCGAGTGATGCACTTTGTGAAACTCCCACAACCGCTCTGATTTATGTAATAGTCGATGTATCCACCACTGTACAAAATCTCGTACGATAAACCCAATTAATAAAACAGCATACATCGGAAAGTTGCGCATCGGATTGACGGCTTGCAAATTAAAGCCTCCAGTCAGCGCCATGATTCCGTCGTTGAATAGATTGACTACTACGTCACTGGCAGCCTGATAAATCACCAACGAAAAAATAAAGAAATTAAAAAACATGTAAAACCCATCCAACCAAAAGTCTTTACGGAACTTCTGTTGCTCCTTTCGCCAAGGTATGACTACTTCTAAGACTAGAAAAAATAAGGATACCAAGATCAACCAATAAAAATAATTATGCCAGCTAGGGTTCGTGATTTCTCCCCAGAGATAGCTCGCATATCCGGTATAGCCATTCGTAAATATCTCGATATATTTAGTCATTAATAATTGCTTTTATACATAAAATTATAGGGCCACGAAGACGCTAAGACACTAAACTCTTTTATTGTAAATAATTCTATAAACTTTAATAAAATAGAATTAAAAAAATAGGCATATGGGTCATATAGAAATAACGCGATAAAAGTACTATGTGTTCTATGTGCCGATGTTTTTGAAAACACTCAATACTGTATTTCTTAGATAACTTCGCATCTTAGTTCCTTGGTGGTAGACTATAGCTTACGCTTATTTCCAACCGTCGTATCCACCTTTTAGATTATAGACTTTTTCAAAGCCTGCTTCTTCTAAAATCGAACAAGCACGGCTACTTCGTCCTCCTTTTTTACAATAGACTAAATAAGTCTTTGCTTTATCCAGTTCACCTACCTGTGCTTTAAACTTTGGATCTTGAATATCCAAATCAAATGCGCCTTCAATCTTTCCAGCCGCTATTTCTGCTGGAGTCCGTACGTCTAGAACAATCGTATTTGGCTCCGACATTTTTGCTTTAAAAGCCTTGGCATCCAAATCTATAATTCCACCAGTAGCGGTAGATTCTGATGTGGAAGAACTACAGCCTAACGCTATAAATTGTACAACTAAAAAAAGTAGGATAAGGTTTTTCATTCTATATAATTATTTGATGTTTAACTTTTTATTGTCTTTTAATGGACGTCAATCCATGCTACTATAATTTTCAATCCACGCTATTCGCTCTTGTTTTGTTTTATTCAAAACGGTTTCTAATTCAGTTTCCCGTTCTTCGAGTTTTTCTAATTGTATTAATAGATCTCGCTCGAAGGTTTTGGATCTTTTCAATAAGCTACCCACCTTCATATCAATAATCGTTTGGGTCAGCACATTGCTAGCAAATTTTTCTACGTTTCCAATAAATCCCTGAATCGGTAAATCTGGGAATTCGGTTATTTTAATATTCCCTAATTCTTTTTGATAACGCCTCGTCAATTTACGAATATTCATCGTAATCACCTTCGCCTCTTGTAAATGCGTATGCTTGTTGGGTTTCTCAAATAGTTTTCCTAATAAAATGCTAAAACCCCAAGATTTTGCTTTTCCTCCTTCATGCGTTAGTTTGCCTAGTTCATTAAGTAGTTCGGTCACGGCTGTAACAGATTCACTGAATCCTAACAGTATGGTTTCTTTTTCAGCAATGGAGGTTTCAAGTTTCAATAATTTTTCTGCTTGATGGGGATTTGCTGCTTTTATTAACGCTCCTTTTTCATTTATTTTTTGGAGATATTTTTCTTGTAGCTTTTTATTTTCTTTTAGTTGCTTTAGTAAATTTTCTTGTGCTTCATTCAACGCTAAAATCGCTTCGTAGTTTTCTTTTTCTTTTGGTAATTTTGAGAGTTCGGTCGTCACTCGGTTATACTCCTGTAAGAGGGAAGGTCGTCCGCTGATTTGGTTGCGGAGGGTGGTGAGTTCTTGGTTTATTGAATTTGTATTCATTTTCGGCGTATGTTTTCTGATGGCTGGTTAGCTTTAAATGTGCCATTTTCCTGACCGTAACTCGATCTTCGCGATACTGTGAAGCAGGCTCTAAAGGAGTACGGCTAAGGAAAAAGTAGTATTGAAAATGTTTTAATTCTGATTTTTTATTATGAATACTTTGAAAAACTTTAATTTTTTTGCCCGGCAGCCTACTGACTTTCCCGCAAGTATCCGGGACAAGCTCTAAAGGAAGAACCGCTTCCCGCTCTTATATTTTTGATGAATCTCATTTTGTTTTTTACCTTTTTGCTCGGTGACTTTATTTTTCTAATAGGTAAACTTTCTACACAAGATTTAAACCCTCTTCAATCGGTGAGGAGGTTTGGTAAATCAGGGTAAACCTCTTCTTACCTTTCAAAAATACAAAAAGCGTTTCCTTCTGAGAAGAAAACGCTTTTCAAATTAATCTTTAATTTTATCCAAGTACTTAATTAAACTGTTACTGTTTACGGCAAATTCGGTATTTTATCGATTCAACAGTTCAACAGTTCAACGCATCAACATATTCTACGCTTCTAAAACTTTCTGTACCAAGTCAGCTGCTTCTTGTAGTAAGATAGCA
>CALGJS010000390.1 GCA_937927835.1 uncultured Saprospiraceae bacterium
AACCTACAAGAAGATGCAGATTATTTCTATGCAGACAATCTTTCTAATAGTAGTGTAATTGGCCTAGAAGGTTCGGTGAAATATAGGTTTAACTGGAATAATAAAATTGATTTTAATACCCAACTCGCTTACACTTGGTTAAAGACCAAAGCGGAAGCAGGCGAATTGTCAAAGTATATTGCCAATCATCCAACCCATCAATTTGGACTAACCGTAGACCTGACCGCTTACAATTTCCAAATCACTTCTGCGACCAGTCTGAGTACTCGACAGGATGAATTAGTAGAGTCGATTGAAGGCGAAATTCAGAAAAATTATTTAGTGACACACCTTAAATTAGGATACAATCTATCAAGTGCTTTTACTCCTTATGTTGAAATTAGAAATCTTTCCAACACCAACTATCAAGAGATTTTAGGAGCCAATCTACCTCGTCGCTGGTGGAATATTGGCGTTACTTGGAATTGGTAAGTACTTGGACAAAATTATTCAGTCATTGCTTATAGTTTAATTTGTCCATATACTTAATATTAGAGAACCACTGAAAATAGAAGAGCCGATCTACCATGCAGCAGATCGGCTCTTTCAATTTATAAACCTAAGTTAAGCTTACTTTATCTTAATAAATTTAACTGGACTTGCCGTCGGGTTTGTGCTTTCATAAATGAAGTAGGTTCCGTTTGGTAGATCACCAGTATCTATTCGTAAAGTATTCTGACCAAAATCAGTATCAATCATATAAGACTGCATCATTCTTCCAGTGATATCTCTAATTGTCAGCGTCATATTCAACGATTCGGAATAGAGTTCTACTGTTAATTGTTCATCAGCCAATGGGTTAGGATATACTTTTATTGTATGAGATTTCTTACAATCCAAATCTAGATTGATAATATCACTAAACTCAAAAGTCTCATCTAAATCAACCATTTTAAGTCGATAATAATTTTCGTCATTCGCTTTAGTATCAATAAAAATATAATCTGCAGCCGTCGCAGCTCCACTAGAAACCATATTGCCAACCTTAGTAAATCTTCCTCCATCTTCACTTCGTTGAATCTCATAATGACTGAAATTTACCTCAGAAGCTGTAGACCATTTTAGCGTTACCTTACAGTCCGCAACAGTTCCGGTAAAAGAAGTAAGTTCAACGGGTAATACGGATGTTTTAAATCCAAAATCATAGCTAGCAATAGCTAATTCACTGGTAGGACTTGCTAAAGAGGTAACATCAGCCTCTCCTTTAGTCGGAGTAACAATTGCTCCACTTGGATCATTAGAATCAAGTCGGTTATTGCTACCTGCGTTCAGTGTGGTTACTTCCATACCTGAAGGTGTCGTAGCACTGATGGTATAATCTGGAGTGGTTGCACCATCATAATTCTCATCTAATAATAACTGACCAAAACTATAGAATCCTTGAGTATCTGTTGTCGTTACGATGGTAATATCGTCCGTATTGTCTCCGTCGTAATCTATCTTCATAGTAACTACTACATTAGCGATTCCAGTTTCTCCAGTATCTTGTAATCCATTTGCATTCAAATCATCCCATACTCGATTCCCTACAGCAGCTCCTTGATTATAATATCCAAAGTCGATATCTGTTTGATCAGCTCCGTTAATGATGATGTCTACAGGGTCAGATTCACTATCGGTACCCAAGCTATGCCAGAATCCGGTTAGGCTTTCTTGAACATCGCTTACGATTACCATATAATTACCATCTGGTAAATTTTGGAAACTATAATTCCCCATAGCATCAGTAGTAGTGGTGGCTAGAATGGCACCTACATCGTTGGTCAAGGTTACGGTCGTGTTGGTGAAACGAGCGACTTCGGTAGCATCTAACGTGCCGTCAGCATTCTTATCTTCCCATATGGTACCGTCGATTGCATATGGAGTATTGGCAGCGTACCCAAAATCTTTGGTAAAATCCAACCCACCTTTAGCAGCTAAATCAGAAGTAGAGATACTAGCTCCTGGTGCAGCTCCATCTGGGTCAACAGAATTATAATAAACATTTCCACCAGGTAAGCTTGCTACATCCACCGCTACTACATAAGTTGCGATTGGATCAAGCGCACCGAAATAGTACGTACCGTTTTTATTAGTTTGAGTAGTTGCCACTAGTGTAGCGCCGTCTGCTTCAAATAAATTAACAGATACTTTTTCCGCACCTTCACCAGGTGTAATTGAACCATCATTATTAGCATCAATAAAAATAGTATTTCCAATAATTCCTTGAGCTGGTAAATGAGCAATTGGTACAAATCCAAAATCTTGTAGCATATTATTCTCATTAGCACCAACTGTTACGGTAGAAACAAGATCATTATTACCATCGGCATCGCTGACGGGTACCAAGGTGTTTAAAATATTTCTAGTGTCGGTTATTTTAACAGAGTAAGTATCTGCTGATAATCCACCAAAAATATAATTACCATTTTCATCTGTTGTAGTGGTAGCAATTATTTCACCTGCGTTATTGATCAACTGCATAGTTACACCAGGGATTCCTGGTTCATCCGTATTTTGAATACCATCCGTATTTGCATCAATAAATACTAGATCGCTAATCGTAGATCCGCTGGTTGGTTGATATCCAAAGTCACCTAGTAAAACTACATCACCAGGAGCGACCAGCATTGGTTCACTGATGTTATTGGCATCTTTGTCTGGATCACCTGTAGGGGTCGTAGTAAGGTTTGCAGGTAATGTTGAGTCATCAATCTCAAGAACATAAGCATTAGGAACAATATCATCAAAAATATAAAATCCACTTGCATCGGTAGTTGTTGTATCTACTGTGTTATCGTACACACCGTCAAGGTCGTGATCATTGTATAATCTAACCGTTACATTAGGAATTCCAGTCTCTCCAATATCTTGGATTCCGTCACCGTTGACATCATTCCATACACGATTTCCAATGGCTCCAGTAGTCATTCCGTCAGGATTATTTACATCTATACTGGAAGCATAATTATACCCAAAAATAGCACTTAGATGTTCGTTCGAACCAGCAATGTTGACGCTGGTTGTATTATCAGGAAGTAATGTTCCAGTATCTTCATTAAAGGTAGGAAGTAGTCCAGTTGGTAAACCAGTACTTACTTCGACGGTATAATTATCTGCTGGCAAATCATTAAAGATATATCCTCCGTTTAGATCTGTGGTAGTCGTTCCAATGATAGAATTGTCCGATGCTCGTAATACAACGGTTACATTAGGAATTCCTTCTTCACCTGCATCAAACATACCATTGGCATTTTCATCTAGCCAGATGGTATTACCAATAGTAGCGGTAGGTGCAAAACCAAAATCTACATCTAGGGTTATCTGTCCTGAACTACCAGTGGTGATTTCTATTGTTGCAAAATCTCCAATTACGGCAGCATGATTATCATTTTTTCCGCTACCAGAATTTAATAAAGTTGTACCTCTGATTTTTTCATTAAGGACTTGAGCATCTGTTAAGGCTATTTTTACTTTGTAATCGGTATTGTATTGTATTCCTGCGGTTACATTAGAATCAGTAAATAAGTAATTACCATTTGCATCAGTGGTAGTTGTAGAAATAACTACGTCATTTTCATCGCTGAGGATAATTGAAATACCCGATATCCCTTTTTCATTGGCATCTTGGATTCCATCTCCGTTGGAATCATACCAAACATAATTTCCAATTTCTAAGGGTAGTGCAGTACAGGCTGCATCTAATGCGCCTAGACCATTTCCTTTTGATAAAGTACCATTACTAGTTGGCGGCGCACCTCCCCAATCTCCTGTTTCGTATAAGGTATATCCTCCTGTAAGATTTCCTACTGTTGACGCATTGGTACCAACTCCATGACGACCGCCATCTGCGTTATCAAATTTTACAATACCACCTGAAAAGTCATTGAATGGATCCATACAACTGGTAATCACGTAAGGTTTTGCTTTTAGTTGTAGTAAGGCTCCTTGTGTTGTTTCCCAGTGAAAGGCATCAGTTGGTGAGTTGGGATCCCAGGTATTACTAAAGTTATAAATATCCCAATGATAAAACTCTGTACTATCACTACCTGGACCAGAACCTTCAAGTCCTCCAACTCCAGCACAGCTTCCACCGTTTCCAGTTTCTAAGGTAAAATCATCATTAACATTGTCGTAACAGGCTTTGAGAATATCACCAGCGGAAGTACCCCAAGTAAAAGTTGTTTCCGTTGTATTAAAATATTTTTCTCCACTAGTCTGATCTCCAAAACGATCTCTAAAGCCTAAGATCATATCTCCCTCAGCAGTGAAAGTCATATCAGATAAAATAGCTTGAGGAAATCCGATTTCTCGACTATTACGTTCCATGTAGTTGACGTTTGAAGTAGTAGCCCAAGGGCGCCACTCAGAAGATTGATCAACTAAATCTGCATTAGAACCGATAAATGCTTGACGAGGATAATCTAGCGGAATAGTGAGTTCTAGGTTGAAGTTTGTTCCGGTTGTTTCTAGTGAGTGCACGTAAGCGTTGCTTGCATTCTCGTCCACTGTTCCGACCCATAACTTATTGTCATGATATGCCAACCCAAAAGGACGATGGCGACCGGCACTGGTGGCATCTGGTGCATCCCATGAAGTTACGATTGAAGCGTTAGCAGTAATTCCATCGGTTACATTAAAAGCGTATATTTTTTTATCAAAAAGATTAACTGCATAGAGTGTGTTTTTATCAGCTGAAAAAGTTAGATCACCAAATCCAATTTTTCCAACCCCATCAAAAGAACTATCTCCAATACCAAGATCATAAACGTGACCATTGCCAGCTGGATTGAAATCGTGTACATCCGTTCCAGTAGTATTAGCGGTTCCCAGAAGATTATCTAACTCAATTACACCTGTAATATTACCAGACATATCCATTTGGTAAATAGCATCAGGTCCATTCGGTCCGAAGCCTACATACCTCTTGTGAAAAGCAGCTACATAATATCGCTCTTGTGTATTTTGCCAGGCAATACCATAAACAGATCCAATTTGTCCATGTGTGGCAATTAGAGAAGCTTCATAATCTGCTGTTTTAGTGGTTCCAACAAAATCGTGTCCATCTGCACTAACGAGTAGTTTAGCGACTGCTGCCTCAGCAGTATAAGTGCCGTCATAAGGACCTTCTACATAGCAAGGAACAATGATAAATGGATCGTCTTCACAGTAACATTCTACTCGGCTTAGTCCAAGATTATTATTACAGGTTTCAGTAGTTGTAAATTGTGTGGCAGAACGCGAGTCAGTCCCAGTTCGTGCTTCCTGCATACCTGCAGGTATTGTAAACTCTACTCGGTAATTATCTCCAGAAACTAATCCGATAAATAAATACTCCCCATTGATGTTTGTATTTAAAGTCACTGGAGTACTCCCTTGATCTTCAAATAATGAAACGGTGATATTTTCTAAAAAGGGTTCACCAAGGTCTTTAATACCATTGGCGTTAAGATCCTCAAAAACAAATCCACCAATTTCAGTAGGATTAGTACAAGTTGGATCACCAGGACCAGCAAAGGCCTTTAATTGTAAATAAGAAAAATTAAATAATAACAATAAAAAGATGGGTACGCCGGAGAACCGGACGTTCAATTCAAAACTAAAATGTCTCATAGTTGTGGACAGAATTTAGGGTGAAAAAAATAAGTTTGCTCCGTCCAGGCAAAGGGGATGAGGAATGATCATATTTGATCTTGTGTTATTTACCCTAAAATCATACCGTTTTGAACTAAACATTGATAATGTGACATTGATTTTAGTATTAAATTATTTTAATTTATTATATGTTTAAGCTTGCTTATATTCAATCGAATACTTTTTACTATTTCACATAAAAAATAAAATAGTTATCTTGTGACATCAATTTGAAACTTGTTGTTATAGATAAATCAATCAAATAATGGAAAATAACCAATCTGGAACCTTAACTTGGGACACTTTTAGTCAAGTAGAAATGAGAGTAGGAACTATCCTAACAGCAGCAGTTTTTGCAGAAGTACGGAATCCTGCTTATAGACTTACAATTGATTTTGGTCCTCTAGGTATTAAGAAATCTTCCGCTCAAATTACCAAGCTATATCAGCCAGCGGAACTAATCGGTCGCCAAGTTATTGCTGTGGTGAATTTTCCATCAAAACAAATTGCTACCATGATGAGTGAATGTCTTGTTTTGGGAACCGTAGGCGAAGAAAAAAATATCACCTTACTCACACCAGAACGTCCTGTTCCAAACGGATTGCGCGTAGGCTAAATAATATTTTTTTAATTTTTTTACACCAATATTTATCTTGCCCGCATCTTACTGAAAAAAAGAATCATTAAATTTTTTCAGTATGAAAAGGAAAATCAATACCCGACAATCCAACGAGGTGAATGCTGGTTCCATGGCGGACATTGCATTTTTATTACTCATCTTTTTTCTAGTAACCACGACCATTATCAATGACCAAGGAATCATGGTAAAGCTTCCTCCTTATGAAGATATTAAAAAACCACCACCACAAATTCCACCTCGAAATATTCTTACGGTTAAGCTCAATAAAGAAAATGCTTTATTAGTAGAAAG
>CALGJS010000391.1 GCA_937927835.1 uncultured Saprospiraceae bacterium
CCTAGGACGGTAGGCAAGCTTCTATCGCGTTTGCTTACGACTGCCTTGAGGTCGCCAGAAGCCAGAAGCCAGAAGCCAGAAGCCAGAAGCCAGAAGCCAGAAGCCAGAAGCCAGAAGCCAGAAGCCAGAAGCCAGAAGCCAGAAGCCAGAAGCCAGAAGCCAGCTACCTCCGTAAAAAAACAATCTCTCCTTGTTGATCAATCGTAATCAAGACACTCGGATTATTAATCTTTTTTTCATCCTGACGTAGTTTTACAACTTGATCCACGCCTCTGAGAATCTCAGAACTAATCTCTCCAAAATTTCCAGGAAAAGGTTGATTACTGATATTTGCTGAAGTGGCGACCAGTGGACGACCAACCGCATCTATCAGTTCTCGACAAAACTTATCTTGTACCACCCGAATAGCTACACTACCGTCCTCGGCTATCGAAATAGGAGGAAGATTAATAGCACCAGGATAAACCACCGATAACGGCCGTTTATGGTGGAGTAGTAAAGTCTCAATACGAGGATGTATTTGATAGACATAGTCTTTTATCATCTCAATACTACTGACCAGTAAAACATAGGGTTTTTCTGGAATTCGTCTCTTAAGATTATAAATTCGTTGGACGGCTGTGGTATTTGTTGCATCACAGCCGATTCCCCAGATCGTATCTGTTGGGAAAAGAAAAGTGTCTCCATTGAGGATACCATCTACTAAATACGTAAATTGGCGCCCCGACAAAGAGGTGGTTGGTAATTCTGCCTTAGTCATAATGTAGGGTGTAAACAGGTTTCGTTTGTTAATAGATTTTATACCAAAATAATTTGTCTACTATCAAATGATCTTAGTATAAAGTCTGATAGACTAGTGTGTTTGTGAAAAGGTTGGGCCAAGTAGTGAATAGAATTTTATTAACTTAGCGTTTAGCTAAATTTTCCTACGCTATCAACTAACATAAATGTCCAGCGTTGGCCAATATTCCAACACTATTTTTTGACAATTAGCCCTAACTCTGGTATTTTTATGAATAAAAAAATACAGAATTTAATTAATGTGTTTTTAAAGTTCCAATATATAAGGAATGGCGATTAAATAAATTGAGATTCTAGGCAAACTATTTTTGAGTCAATTAAAGAACTAAAATGAGCATTATGCTGTGTATAATAACCATTTTGGTGACCTGCCTGCCGACAGGCAGGTGAAAAGTGACACAAAAAGAGGAAGCATAGAGTCGAAATTTATTTCGTCAACATTCCTAAGCAATATTTTAACTGAATCAGAGTTAGTTTATTGTTACCATCCAAAACTTAATTTTTTGAAAAAGGTATTTCTTTTCTTTTTAACTGTGATTTTTTCCAGTCAATTGTCTGCTCGACATATTATTGGAGGCGAAATGACCTATCGGTGTAATGGCGCCGGCGGTTACACAATTACCATGTTGGTATACCGAGACTGTAACTCAGGGGGTGCTCCCTTTGATATGCCTGCCAAAATATCCATCTACAGAGAGTCTAATGGTGGATTTCAGGAATTAAGAACCTTGGATGTAGGTCCTGCAGCGATAGCTGAAGTACCTTTACCAATGGATCCATGCGCTAATATTCCGGATGTTTGTGTAGAAAAAGCTACCTATATTTTTTCTACTAATCTCCCCGCTTTATCTAATGATGATCAATATCACATCTTATACCAAAGATGTTGTCGGAATAATACTATTGCTAATCTAAATGATCCCGGTTCTCAAGGAGCCACTTATATAGTTTCTATTCCTGCTGCGGTTACCGTGGAAAACGATCTTTTTGATTGTACAGCTACCGGAAACAGTACTCCTGTATTTGATAATTTTCCGCCGACCGTTATCTGTGCCGGAGAACCGCTTGAATTTGATCACGGCGCCACAGACCCAAACGCAGATGACCAATTAGTTTATAGATTTTGTAGTCCTTTAAGAGGAGGAGGATTGGTTGGTTCGCCTGGGTTTGAAGGTGATCCAGAAGGGTGTGATGGTGTTTCTCCTAATCCTGCTTGTCCGCCGCCGCATAGCGAAGTAAGCTTTGCAATCCCTACTTATTCTCCAACCAATCCAATGGGGGGAGATCCAATAATTGAAATTGATCCCGCCACGGGCCTTATCATAGGAACACCAAACCTTCTAGGGCAATACGTGGTAGGTGTCTGTGTAGAAGAATACCGAAATGGTGAATTGCTCAGCTTGGTTAGACGAGATTTTCAGTTTAACGTAACGGACTGCCAGCCTTTAGTGTCTGCTTCTATTGAAAGCGATGAGCTGCTAGTCGGTAACCAATACTTACTTACTTCTTGTGGACAGAATACAGTAGAATTTGTTAATACGAGTGAACAAAGGTCAAATATCGAAGACTTCTTTTGGACTTTTGATACCGATGGAGACGGAATAGAGGAGATCTTTACCGAATGGAGTCCTACCATTGCTTTTCCAGATACTGGTGCTTACCAAGGAACTTTAATACTGAACCCAGGATTAGTATGTGCTGATACCGCTAGAATTTTCTTAAATATTTATCCAGGAATTACCGCAGACTTTTTTTTCGATTATGATGTTTGTGTATCTGGCCCCGTCACTTTTACAGATGCTTCTTTCTCTGATGCAGGACCAAACGCTATTGTCGATTGGTTTTGGAACTTTGCGGATGGAAATACTTCTAGTTTACAAAATCCTGTTCATCCCTATGAAATTCCAGGAGAACTTCCAGTCTCTCTTACCGTGACAGATTTCAACGGTTGTCAGGCTACCGAAACTGTTCAAATACCTTATTTTCCCGCACCGGCAGTATTGATTGTTGAACCCAATACTTTTATAGGTTGTGAACCAGCAGATATATTTTTCAATAATCTTTCTACACCCATTGATTCTACTTATGATGTTTTATGGGACTTTGGAGATGGAAATACAAGTACGGAGATCAGTCCTACCCATCAATACCTAGAACCTGGCGTCTATTCTATTTCCTTAGAAGTAACTTCGCCTATTGGTTGTTTTGTCGAAGACAGTTTTAATAATTATATTACCATTTTGGAGTCTCCAATTGCTGAATTTAGTTATTTACCAAGGGAGCTTACCTCTCTTACACCCGTAGCGAACTTTACCGACGAGTCATTTGAACCGTCTTCTTGGTTCTGGGAATTTGATGATATTGGAACTTCATTTTTACAAAACCCTGTTTTTGAATTTCCGGATACAGGTCGACAAGTTATAAAACTATTGGTCACTCATGAAAGTGGATGTACGGATTCTACACAACAAATTATTGATGTAATACCACAGGTTACTTATTTTTTGCCTAACGCCTTTACACCAAACTTCGACGATCTAAATGATGAGTTTATTGGGGTCGGAATATTTGACGGAATGCGAGATTTTCAGATGCGAATTTTTAACCGTTGGGGAGAACAAGTTTTTTCTACTATCGATCCGAATATCGGTTGGAACGGGAAGAAAAATAATACAGGAAAACTAGCTCCTTCTGGAGTATATGTATACCAAGCAAGCTACATCAATCCTCGAGGGAAACAAATAGAATTAAAAGGCTACGCAACTTTATTAAAATAGGTTTTTTAATAAAAAAGTCTTTTACATTCGAAATTGATTTTTCCTCTAGAAAATCCCTCGCAACGCCTAATCAGTACCTAATTTTCTACCTTTTCAAAGGAAATAGCCATAAAAAACGATGATGTTGAGAATAGAAATTACCTATTAGATCAACTTCAATAACCAACATAGAATGAAACTAACTAATACATGGATATTAAAGGGATTACTCTTTCTAACTCTTTTCTTTTTTCTTAATAAAGAAGCACACGCCGCCCATATTGTTGGTGGCGAAATGACGTATGTTTGTTTGGGAGCTGACCCAGACAACCCCGGGAATATGTTGTACGAATTTACGATGTTTGCTTATCGTGATTGCGCCGGAAGCGGAGCACAATTTGATGGATTCCCAGGAGGAGCATCTACGCATCTCTCTGTTTATCGAGGAGATGGACAAAATTTCACCTTAGTAGATGTACCTGGACCTGGTAGCTCTATTAGGCCAGGTGCGCCAGATACCACTAGGATTCGAGGAGGACTCAACTCTCCTTGTGTTGTCATCCCTAATAATCTTTGTGTTGAAAAAGGAACTTACGTATTCCAACAAAGTTTTCCTGTTATTAATGAGACCTACTATATTATTTATCAGCGTTGTTGCCGTAATAATACCATTAATAATATCCAAGATCCAGCCGAAGCAGGTTCTACCTATTCTATTACTATTTCACCTAAAGCCCAATTGGAATGTAACAACACGCCCGTCTATAATAATTTTCCAGAAATTCTAATCTGTGTGGATGAACCCTTGAATTTTGATCACTCAGCTACCGATATAGACGGAGATCAATTGGTATATCGTTTTTGTTCTCCTTTATCTGGAGGTAGTCAAAACGATGTAGCGCCTAATCCTGATAATCCTCCTCCGTTTGATGAAGTTGTTTTCCTGCTTCCTACTTATTCTAGTAATCAACCATTAGCGGGTAGCCCAGAAGTTGTCATTGATCCTTTTACTGGATTGATTACAGGAACGCCTAATATTCAAGGTCAACACGTAGTAGCTATTTGTGTGGATGAGTTTCGAGATGGAGAATTATTAAGTACCGTTCAGCGGGACTTCCAATTCAATATTACCATTTGTGAAAATTTAGTCAATGCCGGAATAGATGCAGATGTTTCCGCTGGTGATATATATTTTGTATCCTCTTGTGTGGATTCTACGATTACAATTATCAATACAAGTTTTGAAGAAGAAAATATTGACGGATATCTATGGGAATTTAATATTCCTGGTTCGACACAGCCGTTATCTTGGACACAGCGAGATTTGACCGTTACCTTTCCAGGTCCTGGTGAATACTTTGGAGTGATGACTTTAAACCCTGATGATCCAAACTGTTCAGATGAAGCAGATGTTCGGGTGCTCATTAATCCTCCTATTTTACCTGATTTTAGTTTTGAATATGATACCTGTGTGGCATCTCCAGTTTTCTTTACCGATCTGACGGATATTTCTATGTTGAACATTGAAAGCTATCTTTGGGATTTTGGAGATGGTCGAACTTCTATTGAACGAGATCCTAGTCACCAATATGAAGAACCGGGAGAAAAATTGGTTTCTTTGACCCTTACAGATACCTTAGGTTGTGTTGAAACTTATCAGCAGATAGTTACTTGGTTTCCAGCACCACCAATTATTATTATTGAACCAAGTACTGCCGTTGGATGTCCTCCGGAAATTATAACCTTTGAAAACCTATCCTCACCAATTGATACGACCTATCAGATTAACTGGGATTTTGGAGATGACCAATTTGCGAGTGGACTCAATCCAATGACGACTTATAATATTCCAGGAACTTATACGGTAGTGGTAGATATCACTTCGCCGATTGGCTGCTTTATTTCAGATACCTTTCCTGATCTAATTTATGTGGACTCTTTACCGGAGGCTGATTTTGTGGTCTCTCCACCGAGAGGAGTAAGTAATTTTGATCCGGAAGTAGAAATGACCGATTTGTCTTTTAATGCTGCTTCCTGGGATTGGAAATTCGCTAGTGGACAGGACAGCTCTATTTTGAAAGATCCACATTATGTTTTTCAAGATACTGGAAAACAAATGGTGGAATTAACCGTGACCTCTTTTTATGGATGTACCGATACGCTACGACAAATTGTTGATGTCGTTCCTAAAGTTACCTTCTTTATGCCAAATGCCTTTACGCCCAATGAAGATGGCCTAAACGAAGTATTTGAAGGAGTAGGGGTCTTTAGAGGAATCACCAATTATAAAATGGGTATTTGGAATCGCAACGGTCAATTAATCTATGAAACTAATGATATTAATGAAGGTTGGAATGGTCGTTTTCAGAATACTGGCAAATTGTCTCAAAATGGGGTTTATATCTATCGCATCTCCTTTACCGGACCAAGAGGCGAAATTGAACAATTGGAAGGATATGCGACCTTACTGAAGTAATATTCCTAAGTTAAATAATCAATAAGGCGAAAAATTTTCAAGCGCAAGGGCAACTTCAAAATCAAACACTTCTATCGTGTTTTCTTGACAAGTTACCTTCTCTGTCATTTTTCAGGCAGTCTTGGGTGGTTGAATTACTTCCCTTTAAAAAGCATTGTTCCTCATTTAATAACTTTTGCCCGCCTGCCGTCGGACAGACT
>CALGJS010000392.1 GCA_937927835.1 uncultured Saprospiraceae bacterium
TTCTTAATTTTCCTGTATCTTTGCAGAAATTCGTACGTCCTAAAAACGTACCCAGATTAATAGGTCATTGTAGCCTAATTTTCTGGATAAGCAAACAAGTACAATAAAGTACCTTATTTTATTACCTGATATAAAAGATACCCCTTGTGGGCTTTTTTATCTAAACAAACTAACAATTCATGATTCCACAATTTGCCGGACTCAACGACGCTGAAAAAAAATTATTAATTGACGCAATTCCAATGATTACCGCTTTAATCGCTGGCGCAGACGGAAATATTGACTCTGAAGAGAAAGAATGGGCTTCTAAAATTATGAAAATTAGAGGTTATCAACATCCTCCTGCTTTAGAAGGTTACTACGAACTAGTAGGAGCAGAATTTGCTACACGGTTAGACAAATTAATCGAGACCTTACCTTCTGGAACGGACGAACGCAATAATATGATTAGCGACGAGCTAGCGCAACTAAACGATGTTTTACCAAAAATGGCACCACTCCACGGCGCTCACTTTTACAATAGCTTCGTTACTTTCGCTGAACACGTAGCAAAGGCTAGCGGTGGATTCCTTGGTTTTGGTTCTATCAGCCGAGCAGAAGGAAAATATGTAGGATTACCGATGATCAATAAAATAGAAATGCCAGAAGATGGCGTTCAAGATCCATTTGAAGACGAAAAGCAAGATCAAGAGGCGGAAGATTAGGATCTATGGCTGGTAAAGACGATTCATGTAAAGACGATTCATGAATCGTCTTTACATACCAGCCAACTTCCACTCCACCCACTGATACACATCCAGATAAATAAAACTTCTCTTCTCAAACTCATCCTCCTTCAGCATTTTCATTTTTTCTCTAAACCCTTCCAATTCTGAACGATGTTCATTTTGCGGTAATTGTACCAAGGTTCTAAACAAGCGGAGGGTTTCTTTTTGTACTTCCGTCAATTCCTTTAGCTTACTCAAAAAACGATGCGTAGATTTTATCAATGAACTTAGTAGAATAAAATTACCCAATTCATAATGCGCCAACAAAGATAAAATTCGAGCATACGCTTGTAAGTCTTCTCGTAGATAGGCTACTTTTAAATCTAAAATTTTATTCAAATAATCCAGACATCTTTCATAGTCTTTCATACCAAAATATAGATAAGCGATTTTATAATAAAAAATCAACACCCGATGCTGATCCAACAGGTCGGAGAACTTATCTAGAAAACTCAAAATCTTCGGTATTACGGGCAGGCCTGCTCGAAATTGCTGCCCCATAATATGCTGATTAATTTCTGCACTATAAAAATAAAGCGAAGCAATCATCCGCGAATTATAATTAAAGCCTTCGTAGTTATCATTATAAAATTTCGCAAATTTTTTAAAGTATTTCTTAAACCCAACTTGATCACCTTGATGATATAAACTCGTCAAAACATAATGATACCCTCTTAAATACAAATCCGGATCTTCGTCAATCAAATTAGGGACTTCCTCAAAAACGTCTATCCATTTTTTAGCGTAAGAAAAACATTGCTCAAAATCAAGCAACATATGATAAAACCAAACCCAAGATTGATAAAGATATACCCGCTCAAAAAAAGTCAATTTAGTCTGATCAACCTTACTGAGTTTTCCACGAAAAACTTCAATTACCATTTGCTTATTCAGATCATTACGTACATGACCATAACGAATATAAAATCCATGAATCGCAATTTTCAAATTAGAAAGTTGGCAACTATTATGAATAATTTCTGATTGTCGAAGTGCATCACTCTCTAAGGTTTCCATCTTTCCTTTTTCCTGACGCGAACGCGTGATATGGCGCTCTTCAATTAATTTTAAAAATTCTAAAATTTCTAATAATAATAAATCCAAATGGTTCTCTTGCGCAATCACTCGAATTCGTTCTAGGATTTTAAGGCTTTGGTAAAATAATCCTTTCCCATATAAAATCCGAGCAAAATCTATCTGCTCTCGAATCTGGATATCAATATTTTTCTGGATGGATAATAAACGCAGACTTGTTAATATTTGCTGATATAAATGACGCTTTAAACTAGACAATTGAACAGCAGAAATCCCAGGTAGCTTTTCTTTTATTTTTTGTTCATCGTAGGATTTGGTCTTCGCAATTGCATCAAATACCTGCACCAACTTTTGCCCCGAAACTTCTTCCATTTTTTTGATATAAAGCTTAAAATTTCGCTTTTCCGCTTTATTCATCGAATGAATCAACGTAAACAAATACCGTCTAGCCTTATTGGGTCTCATCTTTCGCATGGACATAAAAATCTGTTTATCAAACACTTATAAAGCAATCACCTAATTTAAATTTGAGGTAAAGCACAATTATTTAGTTGTTATGAAATTAGGAATTACGCTAAGTTTGCAAAAATAAATCAGAAATAAAAAGTCGAAAGAAAAGAACGCATCATTTATGGGTCTTTTTACGTTGAATTAAAAAAACACATTGAATTAGAATCAGGGTTTACAAAACAAATGGCCAATAGCAAAATGCAAATAGCAATATTAATGATCTCTCTTAGTTTTAAACTTAACTTTTACTCTTAATTCGCATACTCAATAATTTTATTAAAAAATAGTTTTATGGCAAAGATCAAATTAGAATACATATGGTTAGATGGTTACTTTCCAACTCAAAACATGAGAAGTAAAACCAAAGTTGAAGAACATGAAAATTTTAAAGGAACCCTAGAAGAGCTAGGAAAGTGGTCTTTTGACGGTTCATCCACCAAACAAGCAGAAGGTAATTCTTCAGATTGTTTATTGATACCAGTTGCCATTTATCCAGATCCAACCAGAACAAACGGTTACTTAGTAATGACCGAAGTGATGAATGCAGATGGAACACCTCATGCATCTAATGGACGTGCGACTATTGATGATAATGATAATGATTTCTGGTTTGGTTTTGAGCAAGAGTATTTTATCATGGATACTAAAACGCAATTACCATTAGGATTCCCAATAGGTGGATATCCTGCACCACAAGGTTTGTATTATTGCTCAGTGGGTGGAAAAAATACACACGGTAGAGATTTAGTGGAAGAGCACGCAGATTTATGTATTGATGCGGGCCTTAATTTTGAAGGAATTAATCAAGAAGTTGCTGCTGGCCAATGGGAATTTCAATTATTCGCAAAAGGTGCTAAAAAAGCGGGTGATGAAATTTGGATCGCTAGATATTTGTTAGATCGTTTAACTGAAAAGTACGGATACTATATTGAATACCATCCAAAACCACTAGGTAAAGATATGGATTGGAATGGTTCCGGTATGCACGCAAACTTCTCTAATACGGCCTTAAGAACTTCTGGAGATAAAGAAGTATTCGCTCAAATCTGTGAAGCTTTCCGCCCAGTTGTGGATGAGCATATTGCAGTCTACGGTGAATTTAATGACCAACGTTTAACTGGTTTGCATGAAACGGCTGCCATTACAGATTTCTCGTGGGGCGTTTCTGATAGAGGAGCTTCTATTCGTATTCCAATTATTGCAGTTGAAAATGGCTGGAAAGGTTGGTTAGAAGATAGAAGACCTGCTTCTAATGCTGATCCATACAAAATTGCAGCACGAATTATTAAAACAGTAAAGACAGTAGAAACGGTGCCTGCTTAATAAAAAAGCTCGCGCGAATCTATGTCCTTAAAAAATAGGTAAAAATATGAAGGCGAATCGCAATTGCGGTTCGCCTTTTTTGTTTTTTTTTGTAAAAAAAACATACAAAACATTGAAGCGTATCTACAATGTTTTCAACGATTTAACATTTCAACAAGCGAAGCGCTTCAACACCTCAACAAGCGCAGCGTTTCAACATTCTCAAACCCTCAACACCACCCGATACCTCGCCTTCCCTTCCTCCAAATGCGCAATGGCCTCATTCACCTCCTCCATCGGAAAGGATTCTACAATTGGATAAATATCATGACGGACACAAAATTCTAACATCTTACGGGTCAGTGCTGGACTTCCGATCGGACTACCGCTCACCGTTTTTTCGCCTCCAATTAAGGAGAAAGCAGGAATCTCCATCGGTTCTAAAACGGCACCCACCGTATGAAAACGACCTTGCGGCGCTAAACTAGATAAGTAGGATTTCCAATCCAGTTTAACATTCGTCGTGTTGATGATCAAGTCTAATTGACCTGCAATAGATTTCAATTCTTCTGGATCACGAGAGTTGATTACTTTGGTCGCCCCCATTTCTAGGATCGCTTCTTTTTTATCTGGACTTGAACTAAACGCGATCACTTCGCATCCCCATTTATTTAAAAATTTCAATGCCATATGTCCCAGTCCACCAATTCCGATCACTCCTACTCGATCCGTCGCTTTGACATTCGCTAACATAATTGGATTAAAAACGGTGATACCTCCACATAATAACGGCCCCGCTTTTTCCAAATTAATCCCCTTTGGTAAAGGAATCGTCCATGACCAATGAGCACGCGTATGATCCGCAAAACCACCATGACGTCCAACAATGGTACTTTCCCCATTTCGACAAAGATGGTGATGACCACTCATACATTGTTGGCAGTGCATACAAGACGCCGACTTCCAACCAACGCCAACATAATCTCCTTTTTTTAGATTCTTAACTTGCGTTCCAACAGCGATGACTTCACCAATAATTTCATGTCCGGGAACCAAAGGATATTGCGTCATTCCCCAAGCGTCTTCCATCATACTCATATCAGAATGACAAAGACCGCAATAATGGATTTTTATATCTACTTCTTCACTACCCAAAGCTCCTAATTCATAAGAAAAGGGCGTTAATTTTTCGGCTCCTTTTTCTTTGAGGGCGAAGGCGTTTACGTTCAACATGGTTACTTTTTTATGAAAAAATCTCTAAAAAATTATTTTGTCTAATAACAGAAATATTAGCGGCTTCAATAAAACCGCTTGGAGGCATCTATTGTTCACAACAAAATCGAAGCGTGATCCTGTGAAATCTTCAATATACTGCGAAATTAAATTTTAAAAATCAACAAAAGAATTTTCGTCGATCAGAATAAAAAAAAGTCCTAATCTCAAAATAAACTAATAGATTCACCCTGTTTCTAACTCTTTTTTACAAGGCTAAAATGGAAGGCCTTGGAACAGTTTTTGACTATTTTATCTATAGAATCCCCATCTTTTATTTTTCACATATTTTAAATTTTACCTTATGAAACCTTGGATAAGTTTAACATTGATTTTTCTATTTATTTCAGGAATAGGATTCCCAGTTAATCTACATGCAGAAAAAGGATCTGATTTTACAGAAGTAGTTTTTGTAATGGATTACACTGGACATAAAAAATCTTCAAGAAACGAATTGGCTAAAAAATACAATGATAGATTAAAGCACGCAGTTGAGAGTTATTGGAATCTTGATATGAGCTATAAGTTTATGGAACAGAAAGAAGCTTATAAGTATGTAGGGAAGAATAAAAATGCGATGGTAGCTGAAATAGTGAGAACTATAACTATTGGGCAGGGAAAATCAGAAACTACTATGACATTTAGGAAAGGGAAAATCTTAAAATCAATACTTGAGGTTCGTCTTCCAGCTAATGCCTTTACAGAAGCTGATTATGCTTTTGCAATCATGCACAGTCAGTTTATGTATATAAATAGAAATAGATGGAAAAAACCTCTTAAAGAATTGCCTAAAGAATATGGCCACATTTTAAAGAAAAAAACTTTACTAATTTCCGAAGATTATTTCTCGAAAAGATTTACACAGAAGGATTTTGCAGGTTTATATCCTCATAAATTCGAAATTGTCTCAAAAGAGAAATTGGATGAAGCTATTTTGTCAAAAGATGAAGATCATCTTGTATTATATGAAGCTAGTGATCCAGGGAATGTTTCTAGAACAACTTATTCCTATTGGAATATTTATCAACCAAATGATGGTGTTGTAATCACCAGACACTCTGGTGGGAACAAAGGATTATCTAAATCCGATGTTGTTCTAATACTAAAAAGGACAAGTAAAAAATAGAAACAAATTTTGAATTCTCGAAAGTAAGATTAAATAATTACAAAAAAAGAGGGGCGTAAACAGCCGCTCTTTTTTTTGTTTCTTTATCAATCAACTATCGCTTCCAAACCAAGTCTAAATCTCCTTGATCTTCTTTTAGGATACTGGCCGTTTTTAAATGATAGACTACATTTTTCAAAATCTTATTACTAACCCATCCGTGAATTGCCCAAGAAGTTTTGTGATACCAGTGTGCAACGTCGTTTGGTAAGATGCCATAACGCTTGGCAACTAAATCAATATTATCATCGGATTGCATAAAATAATCACAACTATCGTGAATCGTACGAAGCATTCGAATCAACGTTTCTGGTTTTTCTTCAATGGCTTTTTTAGTAGCCGCAATCATAAAGCAAGGCCAAGGAGTAAGGTACTCTCCTACTCGTCGCAATTGTCCTGAGTCGACATAAGGTTTGGTCGTATACTTTTCCCAATAAAAAACATCTGTTTCTAAATTGGTAAGGGAAGTTAATGCTCCTTCTAGATTCTTAATAATATGGAATTGTTGGGTAGCAATGGATTTGCCTTGACTATTCGCATCAACAATCGCCATCAGATTAGAGCCTGATCCAAAACGACTAATGGCATATCGTTTATCATAAATATCACTATGATGTCGCAGACTGTTTTCTGTTCCGGTATGAATCCCCCAAATCAGCGGAGAGGTTACATATTCGCTAATAATTAGAGATGGATTTCCGTTTGCGATATCGGTAATAATTCCTTCGGTTAGTAAAATACAGGCGTCTACTTCGTCATTGCGAAGCGCCTTCGTCATTTGTCCAGTTCCACCTTTAAACGTCGTCCATTCTAGATCGACACCTCTTGCAGCAAAGGCTCCTTTTTCTTTGGCCAAATGAACAGGTAGATTAAAGTGTTCTGGGACACCGCCCAGGCGAATGGTTGTGTTCTTCATGGTGCTAAAATAATAAAAAAATAGACGTGCGTTTTTTCAACTGAAGGAATATAAGAGAAGACATTCAAAGAAAGGAATTGGTAACTATCTAACTTTATTCTAAAAGGTAAACTAGGATTGATTTGCTTTAGGCTATTTTACAAAAATGTGTCAGCGGGAATGGCTTCCATTATAGCCTGCTCCGCAGTATTGCGGAGATCGAGGCGCGGGTGGCAAAATGACACACATAAGAGAAATTTTTCAACTTCAACAAACGCTTAATGAATAATAACATCGGTAACAACGTCCTCACCGATTTCCTTATTCATCATTTTGATGATTTTCGCTTTACCGTAGTTTAGTTCTTGTTTGAGTGGCGCGGAATCTATTTTGATAAATAGCTTTCCTTTCGTTAGACTGATCTTTTTCGTGTATTTATTGATGCTCGGCCCCATGGTTGATTCCCATACAGATTTGACCTTCAGCTGATCCAGCTTTGGCTTTAAACGCCGAGAATTCATCATCTCCGCAAGTACATCCTTTAATTCTTGATCGTTGTATTTTTTCATTCTAAACTATCTTACCATTTTCTACCGTAAATTTACGATAATTTGCGGCGTATTGCTCAACTATTTTTTCCAATCTATTTTCGTGAGTATCGGTAATAAAAATTTGACCAAAATCTTGTTCTAATAACAATCCAATCAATTGTGATACCCGGTGCCGATCCAGCTTGTCAAATATATCATCCAACAATAGTAATGGCTTTTTATCTTTTTGTTGTTTTAAAAATTCAAATTGTGCTAATTTCAATGCCAAGACAAAAGACTTTAATTGTCCTTGAGAACCAAATTTTCGTAATGGATTACCACCAATCGTAAACTTAAGATCGTCTCGATGAATCCCTACCGTTGTGCGTTGAAGGATTCGATCTTTTTGTTCCACTTCGGCCAGTAAATTTTTTAAACTTTCGTTTTCTAATTTTGAAACATACGCTCCTGCCACCTGTTCTGCATCATTAGAAATCACTTGATAGAAACGTTGAAAGACCGGCAAAAATTCCGTAATAAATTTCTTCCTTGCTTGAAAAATAAAATCCGCTGGCGCTAGCAATTGTTCATTATAAATTTGAATCAATTTATCATCAAAATAACCAGACTTACCCATTTCTTTTAACGCAGCATTTCTTTGCTTAAGCACTTTGTTATAAGTGATCAGCATTTTCAAATAACCACTTTCTAATTGTGAAAGCGTATTATCAATAAACCGCCGACGTTCTTCACTTCCCTCGGAAACCAATTGCGTATCATCAGGAACAATCATCACCACCGGTATCTGCCCAATATGATCAATCAGTCGATCGTATGCTACATCGTTGCGCTCAAACTGTTTTTTCTTTCCAGGTATCACTTTAGCTACCACTTTCTCAAGCCCATCAAATTGTCCTTCTACTCTAAAAAAAGTTTCTCCTTTCCGCACCATCTGCCGATCATTGGTTCCAAAATTACTTTTGGTCATACAGAGATAATAGATCGCCTCCAAAAGATTGGTTTTCCCCATCCCATTCATTCCTACAAAGCAATTCAATTGCGGTGAAAAACGCAGATCGAGCGCTTCATAATTCTTAAAATTCACCAATTTGAGTTCCTGCATTGTCATTCCGACAAAAGTAAGCAATGATGAATTAATAAGTTAGACCAAGGGAGAAAATATTATATCCTAATCTTCTAAGGTTTTCTTTAGCGTTTAAGATTTAAGAAGTTTCAGGATTTTAAAAAAAAATTAAAGTCTAATAGCTCATTTTCTATTTTGATTTTGGTTTTGAGATCATTATCTTTGTCGAAGATAGAATTTACATTAAAATATTTCAAATTTAATAACCAGTATGGGCAAAGTAGCAGATAAGAATAAGACAAAAGCTTCTAAACCGAAGTATTCCAAGGACTTATACCTAAAATGGTACGAGCAAATGCTCCTTATACGTCGCTTTGAAGAAAAGGCTTTGATGATGTATGGTCAGCAAAAAATTCGTGGTTTTTGCCACGTTTATATTGGCCAAGAGGCAATTACTGCTGGAATGGAATCGGTTCTAACCAAAGATGATTGTATCGTAACGGCTTACCGCCAACACGGAACGGCTCTAGGTCGAGGTGTTACACCAAAGGAAGCAATGGCCGAATTATTTGGTAAAAAGACAGGAATCGTAGGTGGAAAAGGAGGCTCCATGCACTTCTTTTCAAAAGAAAATAATTATTTCGGTGGAAACGGAATCGTTGGTGCACAAATTCCAATCGGGGCAGGAATCGGTTTCGCAGAGAAATACCGAGGTACCGATAACCTTTGTGTTACTATGTTTGGTGATGGTGCCGCTCGTCAAGGTGCACTACACGAAGCTTTCAACATGGCCATGAATTGGAAATTACCCGTTCTATTCGTTTGTGAAAATAATGGCTACGCAATGGGTACTTCCGTAGAAAGAACTAGTAATGTGGTTGATATGCACAAAATGGGAGATGGTTATGGAATGCCAAACGAACAAGTGGATGGAATGCAGCCTGAAACAGTTTACGAAGCAATTAGCAAAGCTGCAAAGCACATTCGTAGCGGAAAAGGTCCTTATTACCTTGAGATCAAGACTTATCGTTATAAAGGTCACTCCGTATCGGATCCAGCTAAATACCGTACAAAGGATGAATTAAACGATTATAAGGATAAAGATCCAATCAAAGTAACAGAAAGGCGCATTTTAGATAATAAAATGGCGACCGAGGCGGAAATCAAAGCAATCAAAACCAAGATTAAAAACATGGTCGAAGAAGCTGTTCAGTTTGCAGAAGAGTCTGACTTTCCAGATGGCTCAGGCTTATATGAGGATAATTACGTTCAAAAAGACTATCCTTATTTAGAGTAAAAGCATATTTATTAGCTTATTTACCCTAAAATAAGCCAACTAAGTGGATATATTGCCGTAGAATTAAGGGCAGTATATCCACTTTTTTTATTAAAAAATCAGGTATCATACATATTGGAGCTGGCTCAACTGTTTATAAGACATAATTTTTCGGCATTTTCTGAAAAGATTGCTTATTTTTGCGCCCAAATTACTGTTAGACTAGCGCTTACTATCAGCTTAACTATACGGTTATTATACATTAAAATTAAATTAAGTATTTATTTATGGCAACTAGAAGAAACCGAACCAGAAAAAACAAGCAGGAGGAAGAAAACCTGGTAGACGTGGTAGAAACCCAAGAAACTCAATCAGAGGGTTTTCTAGAAGATAATCAAAACGCCATCTTTGGTGTATTAGTAGCAGCCGTGGTTTTGATCGGTCTATATATGCTTTATAGCCAGTTTTATAAAGCACCAAAAGAAAAGCAGGCATCGGAACAAATGACCCAAGCTCAGTTTCAGTTTGCACAGGATTCTTTTGCGCTAGCATTGACCAACCCTGGTGGAGGTTATGAAGGTTTTTCGGATTTAGCTAGCAATTTTGGTGGAACTTCTGCTGGAAACACCGCTGAATTATACGCTGGTATCTCTTACTTACAACTAGGTGAGTTTGATGCAGCTATTGAACATTTCCAAGACTATGATGGAGCAGGAGAAATCGGACCCATTCTTAAAAATGGTTTATTAGGTGATGCTTTCGCTGAAAAGAATGACCTAGCTCAAGCACTTAGCTATTATAAGAAAGCAGCCAATGCTGGTGACAACCAAGGAGTAACTCCTTATTACTTACTAAAACAAGGATTGTTGGAGTTGAAAAATAACAACAACGCCGCTGCTAAAGATGCTTTTTCAAAAATCAAAGATAAATATCCAACTTCCCGTTTTGCTCAAGATGCAGAGAAATATCTCATGCGAGCTACTGCTGCAATGTAGTAGGAAGATTGAAATAAATTAACAACGGGCGAGGCGGAACATTCCACCTCGCCCGTTGTTTTAAATAGTAATGTGAATCAGGAGTTAAATTTCTAATCAACATTTTTAATATACCTTAATCACCCTTTCATCATCTAAAATAACACCATCATGGCCAGTGCTTTAAAAAACTTATCAGAATACGACGATCAATCTCTTCCTGATATTACCAATCTTAAATTCGGCATTGTCGTTTCAGAATGGAATAAAGAAATAACCCACGCACTCTACGAAGGCTGTTACGACACACTTATCAAACACGGAGCAGCTACCGACAATATTTACACCACTCAGGTTCCTGGTGCCTTTGAATTGCCTGTTGGCGCAAAAATGCTGGCTGGTCGTCATCGCTTAGATGCCGTGATCTGCATCGGCTGCGTAATAAAAGGCGAAACCAGTCACAATGATTATATCAACACCGCTGTTGCGCACGGCCTAACGACACTTAGTATTGCTTCTGGAAAACCCATGATCTACGGTGTACTGACGCCTAACGATCAGCAACAAGCAGTAGATCGTTCTGGTGGTAAATATGGAAATAAAGGCGTTGAAGCCGCTATTACAGCTATTAGAATGGGAGCCTTGAAAGAAGAATTGAAAACGGCTAGTAAGGGAATTGGGTTTTAAAATCCCTAAAAATGCGATAAAAAAATATACTTAAAGTATTTACTCTAAAGGATATACAATAAAACATTCACGTTAAAGAATCTCCTATCCGGACAACGACCAACCAAAAGTCAAGCTGTTAGTTTACAGCTCCAGCTGTAGATACGCCGTTCATCCATTAAAGAAGTCACACCAAAAACAGGCAACATCAATTAAGATGTCGCCCGTTTTTATATTTTAAAAAGATCTTTTTATTAATCTTTAAATCGCTACCCGCTCCAACTTATCAATTGGTCGAACCCAACCGTTGATATCCTCTACCGTTCCAGCACGTAATCCATCAATCGTAGCCTTTAGCATTTTTCCAATCTTACGATCTTCAATCGGAGGCAATACCATCGTTAAATCTTTGTAGGTAATTTCTGAAACATGTGAAACCACTGCCGCGGTTCCTGAACCAAAGCACTCTTCTAATTTTCCTGCTCGGTACGCTTCGATTACTTCATCGATAGGCAATTTTTTCTCAATTACCTCAATCCCTTTGTCTTGTGCAATTTGCATCAAGGTCCGACGGGTAATTCCTTTCAAAATCGCACCATCTGTTTCTGGAGTAACTAATTTACCGTCCATCACAAAAAACAAATTCATCGTTCCAGCTTCCTGAATATATTTAAATTCTTTCGCGTCCATCCACATTACTTGGTCGTAACCATTTGCTTTGGCTTTAGCAGCCGGCAATAGAGATGCCGCATAGTTTCCTGCAGCCTTCGCTTCCCCTACTCCACCGATCGCCGCTCTAACGTACTGATCTTCGGCGATCAAACGAACTGGCTTAGCGTAATAAGGCCCAACAGGTCCAGTAAATATGATAAACTTATATGTATCAGAAGGAGATACGCCAATAAATTCTCCATTTCCAAACATATAAGGTCTTAAATATAAAGCACTTCCTTCTGCTGGTGGAATCCATTCATGCTCCAAACCTACTAGCTTTTCTACCGCATCCACAAAAGCAGTCTCAGGGAATTCAGGCATTGATAAACGACGAGCGGAAGCATTAAGACGCTGAACATGTAATTCTGGGCGGAACAACATCGGTTGACCATCTTTACTTTTGGAAGCCTTCATTCCTTCAAAAATAGCTTGCCCATAATGCAATGCTAAACACGCTGGGTGCACTTCAAAAGGTCCAAAAGGAATAATCTGATAATTTCCCCACTCTCCATCTTTATAATCAGCTGTAAACATATGGTCAGAAAAGGTACGACCGAAAGGAATATTATTAAAATCAACACTCGAAACGCGAGACGTTGCAACTGGATGAATCGAAATTTTTGTCATAGTGGCTTTTAATTTAAGGTTTGGAATCTGTACAAATTTACGTATATTTAGCCTAGAAATCAAATTTAAATTCTGTTCAGGTCTTTGTTGAGACATCTTAACGAAATTTTATTCTTCAAATACTTATGAAATCAAATTTTATACTAAATCCTAATTTTTTCTCTACAAATTTATATGTAGTATCTAATGAAAAAAAAATGGACTTAAAGCTTTGGGGAAGCAACCAAAAACATCTAATTATCGTCTATCGAGCAGATAATGGCGCATTAGACAAGACATTTTTGACGAAAATTCTGGGTGCCGTGTATTATGATTTAGAACAAGATACAACATTAATTGAATTATCAGAAGGTCAAAATCTTAGTTTTCAAAATATTTCTAAAAGCCTGACTCCGAAACATTTGATTAGTTTAGGAATACCTCCTAAAGAACTAGGCCTTAATCTAACCAATCAACCATATCAACTGAGAAATATTGAAAATTGTTGCTTTTTATTTACAGATAATTTGTCTGAAATAGCAACAGACAAAAATAAAAAAGGAGCTTTGTGGGGATGTTTACAAACGATGTTTATCACCCCAGAAGAAGAAAACGAGCAAAATGAAAAAGGATAATAATTTACTTCCTACGCTGATTTTTGCAACAGCAAACCCTGGAAAAGCCAAAGAAGTAGGCGAATTACTCGCAGGATTGATGCAAGTAAGAAGTTTAAAAGATATTGGATTTACGGAAGACATTCCGGAAGACCACCCAACTTTAGAAGCTAACGCCATTCAGAAAGCCCGCCATATCTATGATCGCTACAGCGAAGATTGCTTTGCGGAAGATACTGGAATGGAAGTCATGGCCCTCAACGGAGCGCCAGGTGTTTATTCAGCTCGCTATGCTGGCCCACAACGCAACGATCTCGAAAACATGGATTTGGTCTTAAAAAACCTAACCGATAAAGAAGATCGCAGCGCACAATTCAGAACCGTAGTCGCATTGATACTAAAAGGAAAAGTGCATACGTTTGAAGGAATTGTAAAGGGCAAAATAGCAACGATTAAAACAGGAGAAAAAGGCTTTGGCTACGATCCTATTTTTGTTCCCGATGGTTATTCCATCAGTTTTGCAGAAATGGAGGCAGGAGAGAAAAATAAAATCAGCCATCGTGGACGAGCCATCGAAAAATTGATAACTTTTTTAAAACAGCAAACAACAGAAAGGTAAGTAGTACAGAATTAATTTCTGACTCTACATTTAAAAACCAATTGAGAGACCATACATCATTAGACTTTATTCTTTAACAGAATTGTTTTATTATGATCACTCCAACTTATACTTTACCACTCATCACCCAAGATGCACTCATCAGCGGTTGCATTTCTGGAAGAGCAGATTATCAAAAATTGCTTTTTCAAAAATATGCTCCAACGATGTTTGCCGTTTGTTTGCGGTATGCTCCTGACTATCACCAAGCAGAAGATTTTTTGCAAGAAGGTTTTATTAAGGTGTTTAACAAATTACATCAGTACGCCAATAAAGGATCTTTTGAAGGTTGGTTACGAACCATCTTTGTCAATAATTCTATTGAAGCACTAAGAAAGAATAAAAAATGGTACGAGTTGTTTCCAAATGAGCAAGCGCCACAACTCATCAGTACCACGAATATTCTTGATCACTTAGCAACGCAAGAATTATTACAGTGCATCCAAAAATTACCGGATGGATACCGAACGATTTTTAATCTATATATAATAGAAGGATTCTCTCACAAAGAAATCAGCCAGATGCTAGATATTTCGGAAGGAACCTCAAAATCACAATTATCTCGAGCTCGAACGGCCTTGCAAAGAATTGTAAAAACTAGAGATAATCAACTTGAAAACATATAACCCCATGAAAAACAACAATAACAACAACCAGAAATTTGACGAAACGTTCAACGAGCGTTTTTCGAATTTCCATTTCGATCCAGAGTCAGACTTCTTTGACAGAATACAATCGAAAATGGAAAATAATCAGTTTGACAACGAAGTAAAAGAACGGTTCGAGCAATTTAGTATGACCCCTTCTGAAGAAGTCTGGGAATCTGTTAAACCAAATCTACCACTACACCTCGGAATTCGTATTCAGTTACAAAGACTAAGTCGCGTAGCTGCCGTTTTACTCTTTACCATGACGGGTTTATACCTTTATCAGGTACAACAGAACCACTCCTTGATGGCTTCGACAGAAAATCCTGTTCCTGCAGAAGAACAAGTCGTGTTACCTACGGACAATACTGATTTTGTTTTTGAAGTTCCAGAATCTGTTCCCGTGGAGGAGATAGACGAAAACAAAGCAAAAAAGAAACTTCGTAAAAAGAAAAAATCTAAGAAAAAAGGGATGGCTGATTATCTAGCACTAATTCTAGATGAAGAAGATGATTTCGACGAATTAATCGACCATAAAAAGATGAGAGCATTATTGCAACCAGTCGAACAACTTTCGCCAGATTTTATGTCGGCTTCTGCATTGGCTCCTCTACCCCGTTATGTTAGTCTGCCAATCTCTAGTCAAGATATTGAATTAAATATCAACATTCCTTTACAAGTAGTTGAACCACACGAAGTAGATGATCTGATTAGATTATACGATCAAGCTCAACAGGCTGAAAGAGAATAGAATTATGAATTAGAATAGAAATATGAATTAGAATGTGAATATTCCCGCAATCGCAACTTAGCAATAAAGGAACTATTCCCATTCTAATTTTGATTCCCATTCCCATTCCCATTCCCAAAATAAAAAACCCCGAAGATATTCAGATTAACTGATTCCTCCGGGGTTTAGCGTACTTGGACAAAATTAAATTTAACCCATCCTCGTACTATTTAAGATAATGAAGTTTTATCTAGAAAGGACAACCAATACATTCGTCCACTCGTGGATCTGCTTTTGGTTGAGAGATTTCTCTCGCATCGACATCGCCAATGTTTCCTAAAATTCTAAATTCTGTTCGTCGATTCAACTGATGTTCTCTTTCAGAACAAGGAATTCGATTCTTACAATTATTTACGTTTTGGCTTTCACCATATCCTACCGCTACTAATCGTTCTCGATCGATCCCGTTAGCAATCAACCATCTTACTACCGAATCAGCACGTCGCTGAGAAAGTGCACGGTTGTAATAGTTTGATCCACGCGAATCCGTATGTGATCCAATCTCTACTACAAACTCTGGATTATTTTCCAACATCGCTTGTAATTCTTGCAACTGTGGTTCTGCTTCGTCTCTTAAGTAAGACTGATCAAAATCATAGTAAATATGCAGTAGATACGCTACTGATTGATTTGGACCTGGCACCACTGGACTTTCTGTAAATGTAGTACTAGTTGGTGTTTCAAAAGTTTCAACACCATTTTTAAACGTACGTCCATTAATGGTACCGTTCGCAGGATTACTTGTATTTGGATCTATCCATAAATCTGTCGCACTATCCTTATATGGAGAACCAACAGGAGGACCTTCATTCACTACATAATCATCCGTAGCCGAAGTAGGCTGTAGATTTAAGTTTGCTTGTAGTGTCAAAGATTTCTCTTCGCCACGGGTACATTGATCTGCTACGGTAGCAGCGATATAACCGGTCTTGCTACCTTTAACCGTATAACAACAATCTTTATCTAGTTTGAAATTATAAGTACCAAGTGCATCAGTCGTATACGTTTGTTCATCTTTATCACAATCGTTCATCAAAGTAACGGTTGCACCTTCTAGTGGCAAACCAGTATTGTCATCAAAAACAACCCCTTCGATTTCGAACGCCATTGCTGGATCAAGTGGAATTTCTACGAATACTTTTTCTCCTCTTGGGATATCTGTAGTACAACCTTTTTCTTCGTTGTCTAAGTAATTTTCTGCGCTAGCAGTAAAATTACAACACTCTCCCATTTTCTGATCGATTGTTATCTTACCGTCTGCATCAGTAGTTAAAGTTAGACCAGTACAATCGTTTACAACACTTGCGCCTTCGATTGGCTCTTTTGTTTCACGATCATATACTAAGATCTCAACTGGAGAAGCAATTTTCTTAAAGCTGTAGATATCATCCATTCCAGATCCGCCTTCACGATCAGAAGATAAAAACCCGCAAGTTCCTTCTTCGTTGAAAACAACACCGAAGTCATCAGAGATCGTATTGATTGGGTAACCAACGTTTTCGATCATTCCCCATTCACCTTCTCCTTTGTCTTCCATGTAGTAAATATCTAATCCACCAAGACCAATTTGTCCATCAGAAGAAAAGTATAATTTACCAACAGGATCATAGTTTGGAAATACTTCATTTCCTTCTGTATTAATTCCAGGTCCTAGGTTCAATGGTGGTCCCCAACTTCCGCTTTCTTTTTCGGATTTGTAAAGGTCCATTCCTCCAAAACCACCAGGCATGTCAGAAGAAAAATATAAAGTATTATTGTCTGGTGTCAATGTTGGATGTGCTACAGAATATTCATCACTATTGAAAGGTAGACCTTCTAGATCACCCCAATCGTTGTCACCTTTTTTAGGTGCGTGATAGATTTTTAGTTTAACAATACCATCATCAGATTTTCCAGGCTTTCCTTTTACTTGATTATTTCGAGTAAAATAAATTTCAGATTGATCCTGATTGAAAGTTACGGCAGCATCGTGGAATTTACCGTTTAGATCCTTAGAGAATTTCTTAGGATTACCAAAAGTATATTCTCCACAGTCTTCCTTATCAACTGGTTCTGCTTTGATTTTATATAATTCTAAAAATGGATTTCCTGTCCAAGTGTGGGTACGCTTAATCGCACCACCCATATCTCTTTCTGAAGCGAAAATAATATCATCGCCATAAATTACAGGACTAAAATCATCTACATTAGAATTAAAAGGTAGGTGTACGATTTCGTAAATGCCCGCATTTTTGGTCATTAACTCATCTTCGTAATCACATGCTTTTACAAGGTATTGTCCACGTAAATCATCGGGAACTTCCTCTACATATTTTTCGTACCATTCTTTTGCCAAATCACACTTACCATTACGTTGTAGCATCTGCCCGTAGTAAAGTTTGTGAATGGATTCGGATTCTGGTAAACGGACAACTTGTCCGTACCAATATTCACCGTCTTCAGAGTTACTTACCTTTCGGTAACATTCTGCCAGTAAAATTTTTGCTTCGCCATTATCGTCTTTTTCAAGTACTTGATTAAACAAGGTGATTGCTTGTTGATAATCCAGACCTTCCATGGCTTTAACTGCTCGCTTCATCTTCTGAGCGAACAAACCGGAGGCCCCAAAGGACATCACTAGCATGATTAAAATTAGCTTCTTAAACTTCATTTTTCTTACTTTAATTAAGGGATTGTGTTTTTATGGATTTCTATACTAGACTAAAAGTCTATTGTTGTTTAGAAGTATCTAGGTGTTACCACCTGCTTAGTTTTATAGTCAAACTCGTAACCGAGCATTATCTCGAACGAACCACCGGCTACGCTCTGTAATTTGGTCAGGGTGTAATCATATGCTACACCAATTCGTAATCCATTCGCTAGGTAATAGGCTGCCCAGACATCCGCAGAGTCAAAGGAACTTTGGTCTCCAACAATCCCTTCGATCGCCGAACGGAAAGAAACACCAACCCATAAAGCTTGCTGGAACATCAAGGATAAATCAATATCGAATTCCGTAGGCGCTCCAAAATTTTGGAGAGCTACATCCTTGCTAAAGCTGCTTAACAAACCTACATTTTTAACTAAAATAGATGGCTTAAAAATCAAAGCATCTCCTTTTAGTGGGAACGCAGCTCCGGCAGAAAAATAATAGTGCCGTTGTTGTCTAGCCCAGATATTGGTATTGATCTGATTGTCTCGTAAATCATATTCGATCAATTGCGGACTCGCAAATCCTACATAAAACTTTGGCGTATAGTAATAAATACCTGCTCCAAAATTAGGTAGTAATCTAGATGGCGTCATTTCGTCGAATGCTTCATCACCAACTCCTTGCTCTAGGCTCAGTTTATTAAAGTCCGCTCGCCAGTGCATTACACCACCTTGCAAACCAATAGATAGCTTTCCTTTTCCCATTGGAATACGATAAGCATAGCTGAGATTAGCTCGAATAGAATTAGTCGGACCGATCTCATCATTCACCAAACTAAGACCTACCCCAACTCGCTCGTTGGGCATGGGTGTATGGATAATCAGAGACTGCGTTTGTGGCGCGCCCTCAATTCCCCACCACTGTGTTCGGTGGATTAGATTCATCGCGAGGTGATCCTTTGAACCCGCATAAGCAGGATTGAAAGTCAGACTGTTGAACATGTACTTAGTGAACATGGCATCCTGCTGTGCTAACAGGTTAGTCCCTCCGACGAATAATAGCACGATAAATAAGTAAATTTTTCTCATAATCCATGGTAGATTTTAGAAGTTCCGTATGTGTAAGATTCTGGTGTTTTCTCAATTAGTAAATAATATTCATAAGGTGCTAAAATCAAAAATGATGCTAGCTTTTTTTTTCTTTTTTTTGTTGGCCGATCGTTTAGCGGTGAAGCTGAACATAACCCGAAAGCTTTTCGCCATCCCCTCTCTCTAATAAGTAGAAATAGGTTCCGTCCGGTAGATCTACTCCTTCCCAAGTACCAGCCCAATCGTTTTGGTAATTGGTCGTTTCTAGCACTCGATTTCCCCATCGATTGTAGACATATAAAACGTGATCTGGAAAATCTTCTAGACCTCTAATCCGGAAGAAATCATTCACTCCGTCATTATTAGGTGAAAATCCATTAAAGACAAATAATTCTCCAGGTTCTCCTTGATTACATTCAATAAATACGGTTACGTTGGTTGTATCAGATCCAAATTCATTAGCAACTACGTAGGTAAATTGATCTATTCCACAAGTATCTGCTGCAGCTAAATAGGTAATAATACAGTCTGCCTCTTTGATAGCAACACCTCCTCGACTTGGGCCTACACCACCACTTAGTTCAGGTAGTACAAAGAAATTATCTATTGTTCCTGGGATCGTGTCATTTTCACAAACATTAATAGTTACTTGACCATTCACTAATAAAGTATCAGAATCGGGGCTTAATATTGGAGGAGAATCGGTTGGTAAATCTGTAACGTTGAAAATAAAGGTGGTGGTGTCACAAGTCATGAACTCATCACAAACTGCTACACAAAGTGTATCGCTAAAGTCGGCATTGAGGCCAGTAACGTCTATACACAAAGATAAGGGATTTGAGACAAAATCAACAGCCTGACCTCCAAAATTATTACATATGAAAATACTATCCATTACCATTCCTCCTAATTGCGTCGTATCTAAACAGTAAGTAACGGTATTTCCAAGTCGGATATCGTCTATAATTGTTTCTGAAATTGGGTTTAAAATATCCACCACATAGTAGATTGTATCAATATTACCCATTGCATCCGTAAATTGTAGACAAGCCGTATCTTGTCCCGGCATCAGACCATCAATATTTAGACAATAGTTGAAAGTATCTAAGGTAAAATCCACTGCCACTGGTACATCCGCACAGAAGTTTTGGATATTCACCACTGGTCCATTTAGATTGTCTAGGGAGAAATTACAAATAGTAGCTTCTTGATTGATAAAAAGCGTATCATTAACCAATCCGGGTCCATCTCTCAAAGTTCGTACATACACATAATTGGTATCACATAACATCATGGCATCACAGATAACCACACAAAAAGTATCTGCGCCACCCGATACCAATCCACTATAATTAAGACAAAGACTTGCACTATCTAGCGTAAAATCAACAAAGCTTTCAGCAGGATCACAAATCGTAAAGAAAGTATCTACGCCCGCCAAACGGGTGGTATCTAAACAAAAGACATCACTCATGCCTTCCACAATGGTCAGATTGGTTTCAAAAACCCGACTGGGGTTTGGATCTTGTACATCAATAATGAAGGTAGTCGTATCACAAAGTCCTCGTCCGTCACAAGCTACGATACAAGCCGTATCAATCCCTGGTGTCAAGGTTGTAAACTCCACACAGGAATCACCATTGATCAGATTAAACTGAACATTGCCATCACTGGCGCCAGGACATTCGTTTGTAACAGATAAAATGGGTGATTCTAATTCTGAAAAATCTAAACAAATCGTATCGGTTACGCCAGGAAATAAAGTATCTATTCTGATAACTTCTGGCTGAATACAAGACACGGCTACCCGAAACGAGTCCACACAAAGTGGCGGTGGTCCGGTCGTGCTTAGCGTTACTTTCGTAATGCCTTCTTCAAAAAATAATTGGCTACCGTTAATACTTAATTGTTCGTTTTTAGTCAGGATCGGCGTTACACCTAGTTGAGCTACAAAAATGGGAAGATCTGAATAGGTATTCGCATTATTTCCGCCTCTAATTCTTTTGGTTGCTGGATCATCTGTCCAGTTGCCCGTTGGATCCCATACGTTTAATGAATCTACTAGGTCAGGAATGGTCAGAAAATCTCCGTTGAAAACGGTCCCATTTACTACCCAGTTTTGTACACTATAAGGTCCTGAAATAGGCGTACCGTCATCGGCTTCAACCAATTGACGGTAGTTATAAGATAAGATAGTATCCAAATTACAAGCATTGATACCATTTTGATAAAAACTGGTATCATTTATTATAATTTGGAAATTAAAAATATCATTGATTGGAATATCCAAGCACAGCGCAGCAGGCGCACCACAGGTGGAAGTTTGCAGATATACCGTATCTGGCAAATTCACAATCGTATCATTAAAAATCAAATCATCAGCTGGAACGGAGGTCAACGACTCATTGGTTGCCATTCCGTGTGCGGAACTGACAGAAAGAGAGGTAACAACTAGTAACAGCAAAAAAA
>CALGJS010000393.1 GCA_937927835.1 uncultured Saprospiraceae bacterium
TAAATTAATGGTGACATTACTAGGACAATTGATCGTTAAGTTGGTTGGTCCACCGGTACTTTCTCCGACGGTTACTGTTATATAATCAAATAAAGTCCAGTACTTTTGCTCGGAGTCTAAAGTTCTAGTATCGTTGACCATCAATTGAAGAACATAAGTTCCTTCTTCGCTAAAGCTAGCGCCAGTATTGTATCGATCATCATTGCTAAAATTAACAGACCCAGGTCCTTCTACTTTTGACCATTTGATGTCCCATTCTGGATTGATTAATCCATTATCTTCCACAGAACCACTCAAGTTTACACTATTATTGTCTGTTTGAATATCATCTCCAGCATTGATGGTATATCCTTGATCTGAATCTGGCCATGGCCATGGTGGAGAAAGTGTAGAAGGAATATGACGACGCCAAAAATCATAACGTCCATTCCAATATTCGCTTGGATTAGGATTGTGTCCATTGTCCAACCAATGCATTAGCACTTTTTCATTTTTATAATGATTAAATCCAGCAAAAATTCCAGAAGCTAAACTAATCTCATCTTCATAAGAGATAAATTCTAAGACTTTACCATCATAACGCTTGGCAAAATTGATGGCATCATAATAACGAGTCGCTAAACGTGTTCCATCATAATCGAATCCACGTTCTATTGATTGCTGTAAGTAGAATGGCCATCCACTGGCTACTTCGTAAGCATTTCCAGCATGTTCGTGGTGAGAAGGATGCGCAATACTCATCAAAGTTACTCGATCATCCAGACCAGACACCATGGTAGAAAGTGCACCTCCTTGAGAAACACCAGTTACTGCTAAATTTTCTCCATCCCAATCATCACGACTGGTTAAATAATCAAGAGAACGCAAGCCAGATAAAACTGCCCAACGGAAATAATTTTCGTTAGGATTGTCAATGATATCTGGTTCATAAGCATTAGGATCTGTCTGATTAGCAGGTGCATTGTGAATCACAATCTTCATATGAATTGCACCAGCTCTTTCTGCAACGATATCTTCTTGGGAAAGAGGGTTCGATCCAAAAGCAGGTAATTCCAAAATAGCTGGAAAAGGACCAGCCCCCTTAGGTACTGCTAAATATCCATAAACTCTACGGTTATCTATATTACGAAGACTGATTCGGTAAGTTTTAGTATAATCCGTCTCTGCAACTTGTTGTAAATCTGGAGACATCGATACGGCAGCAAGCTCAGCCTTACGTGCATCCCAAAATGCATCGAAATCAGCTGGCTCTGGTTCTGTCTGTGTAATTTCATAAGGTGAAAAAACAGCGACCACTCGATCTTTTTGATTGAATTGCTCAACTTCACAGAAAACCACACCGGGTTCGTTCAACGTAAAAGGAATAGCCACATCACTGCTGCTACTACCTGCAAAAACAGTCCCTTCTTGAATAGGATCTGTTTTTTCGTCATAATAGATTTTATAATTAATCTCTCCCGAAGCAATGGGATCGACTAGAAAAGACATATTTTCTCCTGCTTCGTAGTAACCGGTGGTCCGGCTAGTTCTCAGTTCCGGTTGCGCCAAAAGCGCGGAAAAACTTTGCAAGAATACAAAAACGAGTAAAACCGCTTTTAGGCAGCTAGTGGAATTGTTCATGTTATTGTTCGTTTTTTTCAAAAAAAATCTGCACTTGAATTCTTGAAGGAACTCAGTAATCAGAAAATAATTTTCAGTCTTTAGGACAATTTTCTATCAATAAAGACAGAGAATATCACTGATTTTTTTGCTTTGAAAGATTTATTGCCTTTGATTAGGTACTAGGAAACAGGGGAGTTCCGTATGTAGGTTGATTGAGCAAATAATTTTATTGTACCACGTAAAAAACAAATTTAACATTTTTTGTGTAAAGATTCCTAAAATAGCGTCTCGATTTTCAATAATTACCTGATAAATAAGATTTTCAAGGCTTTTTTTAAGTTTCCGTCCTCCAAATGACTTTTCGCAAGGGTATGTAAGGCTTTTTCTTTGCCTTGCTCATCTAACAACCCAGATAAAATATGGGCTACCGCCTTATCTTCTTTGACAGATGCTATTTCTACTGCAGTTGGAAGCTGTTCGATATTGCCTAATCTGCCTAAATTATTTCCAGTTAGCACTTGGCTATTTTTAATAAAATCTGGCAATTGATCAACACCTAATCCTTTGGTTCTGAGCGGCTTAGGTATTTCAAACAAAGCTTCTGGCTTGGTTCGATTGTACCAAACACCGCCCATTCTCCCTACTAGATCCATTTTGGTGGTATCGAGGTGCCCTTTTTCATCTAAATATTGCTCTTGTATATGAATCCTTTTGACCTCACAAATCACCAGATTACCCGATCCACCGCCTTTAACTCGGTTCAGTGGAATAACTTGATTTACCAAACACTCAAAAGCGACAGGAGATTCACCTACAAAAGGTGGTTTTACAGTTTCTGACGGCATTTGGGTCAATCCAGCTTTTACAAATTCATTCACTCCTTGGTCATATTCTGTGCTTGTTAAGGACATTTGTTCTACAATCGGATAATTCACCATTGAAATGGTGCATTCCGGCACTGCCAAGACATTATCAAGGGTATGTTTACTCGATCCATCTCTTCCTCGGTAGGCAGGCGAAAATATCATCACAGGGGGATTTGAGCTAAAAACATTGAAAAAGCTAAAAGGGCTCAAATTTACATTACCTGCTTCATCAATGGTAGAAGCAAAAGCAATGGGTCTTGGTGCCACGGCACTCAACAGATAATTATGAAGCGTTCCTTGAGAAACTTCGCTTGGATTGATCGTTAGCATGTTCTATTTTTTAGAAGGTAAAATGGTTCCAGATACCTGACCAAAACCGACTCGAATTTCTTTATTTTTGGCAAATGCACGCATCGTCACAGTATCGTAATCATTGATAAAAACTCGATCAGATCCATCGGACATTTTGAGCTTCTTAGATCCCGCCCATGACAATTCTAACATGGAGCCATAAGAAGTTTCGTCCTTTCCACTGATCGTTCCAGAAGCCAAGATATCCCCTACTCGCATGTTACAACCATTGATGGTATGATGCGCCAATTGCTGCAACATATTCCAATACATGTATTTAAAATTAGATCGACATACAACGGTCTCTTCTCCTTTTTTTGGTGTAATTCCTACTTCTAATTGGATATCGTAATTTTGTTTCCCTGTATATTTCAAATAAGGTAAAACTTTCGGATCTTGCTTTGGCCCTCTTGTTCGGAAAGGATCCAACGCTTCCATCGGAACTACCCAAGGACTGATAGAACTACCAAAACTTTTACCAAGGAAAGGTCCTAGAGGAACATACTCCCATTTTTGAATATCACGAGCGGACCAATCATTAAAAATGACCATTCCGAAAATATGATCTTCTGCTTTTTTAGTAGAAACAGTATTTCCAAGCGCATTGTCTTTTCCAATAATAAAACCCATTTCTAATTCAAAATCCACCCGAGCGGATGGCTGAAAAACAGGAACTTTCGCATCCTTAGGCATGACTTGTCCTTTTGGTCGATGTAATGGTGTACCACTGACTACGATTGAAGAAGCACGTCCATGATACCCTACTGGTATATGTCTCCAATTAGGTAGCAAAGCATTTTTAGGATCACGAAACATTTTACCGATATTGGTTGCATGTTCAATACTAGAATAAAAATCTGTATAATCACCAACCTTAACTGGCAGATGCATGGTGGCAGCAGATTGCGACACAAAAACTCTATTATTATTCTTTAGTGGAGAACGATTGCTGGTTAAAAGCTTAATAATTTTAGCTCGTACCGCATTTGTTTTTGCTTTTCCCAGACTGATAAAATCATTCAAGGTATCTTGTTGAAAAACTTTACGCTCCTTGGTAATTTTATCAAAATGACCTAATCGAGCTACTGCTGCTAAGTCTAATATTTTTTCACCAATGGCTACCCCAATTCGTGGTTTTCGCTTATCAGAAAATATTCCATAAGGTAAATTATAAATCGTGAAATCAGAATTTTCTGGAACTGGGATAAAGGTTTTTAGGTTTGACATTTTGTTAATGAATAATTTGTTAATGAATAATTTGTTAATGAATAATGAATAATGTCCTTCTGACGTGTATATCTTCTGACGTGTATATCTTTTTACGTGTATATCTTAGACGGTGTTATGGGAGTGGGCGTGTTGGGCGTGTATGGGCGAATTGCAATTCGCCCTTGCTCGCCTTGCTCGCCCTTGCTCGCTCGCCTTTGCCGCTAGTGTTCAGCGTCTTCTAGCCAGCTTTGGTAGTACTTACCGTCGTCTAGTTTTAAGGCCGCTTCCGTTAGTTGAAGTGGTTTAAAGGTATCGATCATGACTGCGAGTTCTTCTGTTTTAGTTTGTCCGATGCTTCGTTCGTAGGCACCTGGATGTGGACCGTGTGGGATACCACCTGGATGTAATGTGATATAACCAGGGCCGATATTGTTTCGACTCATAAAGTCTCCATCTACATAATAAAGCATTTCATCCGAATCAATATTAGAATGATTATAAGGAGCTGGAATCGACTTTGGATGGTAGTCGTATAAACGAGGACAAAAAGAACAAACGACAAAGGCCGATGTTTCAAAAGTCTGATGTACTGGAGGTGGCTGATGCACTCGTCCTGTAATTGGTTCAAAATTATGAATAGAAAATCCATAAGGAAAGTTATATCCATCCCAACCGACCACGTCAAAAGGATGGGAGTCATAAGTCAGGGTGTGTAAGGCTCCCTGCTTTTTTATTTTCATGATAAATTCTCCTTTCTCATCATGGGTTTCTAGATCCTGCGGAAGGATATAATCTCGTTCACAATAAGGAGAATGTTCTAGCAATTGTCCGAAATGATTTCGGTATCGTTTGGGTGTATAGATCGGATGAAAAGATTCGGCATATAGCATCCGATTGTCTTCAGAATCAAAATCCACTTGATAAATCATTCCACGAGGAATTACGAGATAATCACCATATTTAAATTTAATATTCCCTAAGAGGGTACGTAAGGTTCCTGTTCCTTTATGGATAAATAATAATTCATCTGCGTCCGCATTTTTATAAAAATAATCTCGAAGTGATTTTCGAGGAGCAGCCAGACCGATCCAGATATCGTTGTTAACCAAAATAGGTACTCGACTTTCAAGATAATCATCTTTCGGTGGAACATTATACCCTACCAATTTACGAGCCATCATATTTTTATGGACCGCAATTTTCGGCGTAAAGTCAACCGCCTCTCCTACCGATCTAACCATGGTAGGACGATGGGTATGATACAATAAGCTGGACATTCCGTCGAATCCGATGGTACCAAAAAGTTGTTCATAATAAAGTCCACCTTCTGGTTTTTCGAAAATAGTATGTCGCTTTGGTGGAACTTTTCCTAGGCGATGAAAAATTGGCATAATCTAGTATTTTTGGTTGATGAATTTAGCACCTTTCATTATACAAGTCTAATATATTATATTAAAGTTGTTTAAAAAATTCATTTCTTTGATCTCAAGGTACTAAAGAAAAATTGGATTAATTGGTTAATATTAATGTAAACCTATGATCACTATATTTGGTTCTGGCCAAAAATACAAAAAGATTGCCATGACAAGTAATTTTCATCATGAACCTTGGGTAAAAACTTCCAAATTGCCTTCAAACCGATAAAACTCTCGCCTTCATCTGGAATCTTTAACCAACTCCATTATTTTACTTTCTGAAGAATGATTTTATCATTTAAACTAGTGACTGCATTTTCAATATGTGCTTTTAATAGTTTATAATATTTTGGAGGATAGTTTCCAAGTTTAAAATTCAAATTCCCTTTTGCTGTAATAATATTTTGATGAATTTGATAATCGGTTTTAAAAGAGACCAATATATCTTCTATAGAAAGAGGTTCTGGGAGATAAGCGACTTCATAACCATCAGGAATAGTAATTTCAGTATTAAAATTTTCAAAATTTGGAGATAGAAAATCAATAGGGTAATTTCGGCTTGGTTCTGTAAAATAATTTTCTGCTGGTGGATAGTGTAGAAACGGCGTAAAAACCAACTGGTCATTCAACACTTCTTGATCTACTTCTCCTTGAAATGCGATCACAAAAGGAGATCTGAGTTTATTATAGTTCTTGATTTTTAATTCTTCTACCGTATTAAAATGTTCTTCCAATAATTTTTCTTTTAATGCCGCGATATTTTCTCCGGTTCGCTGTCGAGACCAATACGCATCTAATTCTGTTTTTTGACGAATCACTTGAACTGGGAGCTGATCTTTTTCTGGATCAGGATTCATCTTAATCATTGTAATGGTTTTAGAAGGAACTTCAGAACTGGTATATAACCATTCTTCCTTTTCTGTATCGTTGATCACCAAACCATTGTCATTTATGCAACGAGGTGGCAATCGATTAAATGCCGTCATTTTATCAGTAGCATCCGTAAGTACCATTCCTGCCTCTAATTTAATTTGAATAACTACATAATTAAAGAAGCTAGCAAACGGATAGCTCATTTCTACTTTTCCATGACCGCGACTGCTGATGATGACCGGATGCGCATCCAATCCTGCAACTTGTAATAAGGCAATAGTGAATAAGTTAATGTCAGCAATGTTTCCTGATTTTTTTGATAATAAACTCTTTGGAGATTGAGTAGAATATTTTCCATAATACTCATTCCATCTAAATTCTGTTTTTGCGAATTCAATAATTTTTTGGATTTTTTCTGCTGGCGTTTCATCTGTGAATACCAATTTAGATTCTAAAATCTTTTGAGCAAGTTTTCGCGATTTTTTTAAATATTTTCCAAATTTTTCATCGGAGAGATATTCTTTACGAAGATCTTTCCAAGTCGTCATAATCTCGGTCCTAGAACCATCGGGTCTATTGATTTTAGAAAGCTGAAAATCCAATTTAATTAAATAATCGTCAATAGAACTAATATACGACTCATCCCGAAAGGCAGGAAGATCTTTCATTGCCACGACCGTAGTCATATCATTGAAATCTATCCCATAAACGCGTCTACTTAGTCCAGCTTCTTTCCTAGTATCTTGATAATCAAATTTATTGGCACCTTTAAGAATAAATTGATATTCATAAAATGGAACTACGCTTACCGAATACTCACTATAGGCCACAGGGATTTTTTGTTGAAACGCCCAATCCGGTAAATTAAAAAAGAAAGGCGATTGCATGGTGTAACGATATTCAATGATGGTTCCTTCTTTAACATTCGGAATAACAAATTTTTTCCTCGTCCAATTGTCGTTGATAATTTCTTCAAACACTTCATCATCATCAAATGTAGAAATAGAGATTTCTTCACCATCCAAATTATAACTATAAGCTTCTACGCTGACCAAGATTTCTTCTGAGTTATAACCACCTGATTTTTTAAATAAAGGAATGGAAATTTCTGCATGTTTAATTCCTTCATTATTTAAAATTTTGATCTTGGAGGTACGGATATGATGAATAACCAACCCATCCTCTCTTTCAACAAAACGGGTGTTTCCAGTATCAAAAATCACATAGGCCTCCGCAAGTGGATCTTTAGAATATTCATTTTTGATTAGATCCTCTTTCGTCACATTTTTCATTTTAGTTTCCATCCGCTGACCAAGCACCTGAGTACTAAAAACAAATAGTAGGACGATAGAAATAATATTAGATAGTTTCATATTAAATTTTATTTAAAAACTGTATTATGTGAATTAGGGACTGAAAATAATTTTTTAATTACCCTTTAAATCCTGTTTTCTATTAGGAGTACAAACGGTTAGAAATTTCTTATAAACTTGTTCTGTTTCTCTAATAAAATTGTAAATATCTGGATAAGTTTCTAAAGAATATTTTCCAGCTTTAATCGTTCGGACTTGTTTTATTTTAATCATACCATCTATTACCGAGGCGCTGACAGACAAGGTACCGAAAGGCATTTCAATTTTTATTGGTTCAGGAATTTCTATCTGAAATTTTCCAAAATTTTCGATTTGATAATTAACTTCAAAAGATTCAAATGTTGGATATTTAAAAACCAAGGGTTGGGTTCGATCTTCTGGTTTTTCTAACTCAAAATCGGTGAATGGAAGCGGAGAAAAAACGACTCGGTTTCCTATTTTCTGAAATTGCCTTTTTGTGGTCCAATTGGTTTTAAGTAACAACTCTGGTTTTGCCGCATCAGGTTGGCTAAATTCATAATCAACTAAGGTGGTATTTTTCAAAGGATAATACCGGTTGATTCTTTTTTTAATTTTAGTAGCAGTTGTATTTTTTCGATAATAATTTAAAGATTCAAAATCTTGGTTGGTTGCAGTAGTTTCAATCGTCAAATTACCATTTCCAGTTTCATCTAAGAAATAGGTATAAATACTCTTTTCAGTAGGTTTTTCTGTTTTTAAGGAAGGAAGGTTTATTAAGCGACTATGTTGGGGATGGACCAATAAGGCTTTTCGGTTTTGTGTGAAAGTCCCTAAATAATCTGGCGGATAGGAATTCGAAGTATTCTCTAACCAAAGCGTATCTCCTTGTAATGAAACTCCTAAAATTACATGATTAAATTGTTGGCCAGGAATTTCAGTTTTTAAAGAAACTGGATTACTTCCTGCGTAGACTTTTACATAAAAAGAAGGAATATTTACATAGTCCAACATCGCTTGCATAAAATTGGTCAAAGCCTTACAATCGCCATATCGTTTTTCACATACATAAGAGGCTGGATAAGGCTTTAACCCACCTGTTTCAATGGACACTAGAATATACCGATGATTCTCTTGTAAATATTTATAAAGTGTATTAACAATTTCTCTTTGATCAGTTAGTCCAGCAATTAATTCATCGATTTTAGCCTTTTCAGCACTTGGTAATTCTCTTAATCCTTGGTTCATTCTATATTGCCATTGACCATAGTCATTCCAAGTTTTTTGACTTCCTTCAAGCCCATATTTGAATTTTTGTGGAAATACTAAAACCTCCGGCAAAATAGATCTTAATGGTGGACCATAATTATTTAATCTCGGTGGTAACATATTTTCAGCTTTCCATTTATAGACCTTTTCTTTTCCGGACACTTGTTCAGAAAAATTTATAGAATCTGGAAAATTCATATTTATTGGAAAATCAGTAGGCAAGCTAATTTCTAGTGAAGCAGAAATTGTTGGTACATCTGATTGCGTAATTGGGCTCCATCGTGTGAGAAACAAAAAATCCTCTACAATATGAGTATATTCGAAATATATTCGATAAGGATATTCGTGCCATTTAGGTTTAAAAAATTTTACAAAATCATCCGTGTATAATGCACCTCTTGCAACACTACTTTGCGTTTTAATTTCTTTTTTATTCAATTCTCTTAGTACCTTACCTCGAATATCTTCAATTCTTACGGTATGAATTTTCAGTTCATCCCCCTTGGAAAAATAAATACCTGTATCCGTATAATCATCTGCATCTGAATGATTTATTTGTAATAATTTAGTAACCTTTCTTTTTAACTTTCCCTTTTTAAGAGAAATTTCGGTTTGGTAGTCGACTAACGCTGCTGGATACTGACTTTGTAATCCAATACTACAACAAAGAATTGCGATGATAAAATAATTTCTTTTTGTCATTGAAAAAGTACTTAGTTCTAATTTTTATAAAAAGTAAAACTAATACATTATTTTAAAAGTAGAAAATTTAAAGATGTTTTAACAATAAATTTTCAATGACTTTAAGCAATTAATCCTTTCTTCCTGGCATCGGCTAACATTTCGGAGGAATTTTTTACAATCAGCAGTTTATCACTATTGATTTCTGATAGGAGTTTATGAATTCGGCGGGCGTTTTTATTCAGTTTTGTTTGACGAATATAAATGGCTTTAATTCTGTTTGGAAACTGCTCCAAAGCCTCTAAATAATAATCAGCATCGTGAGAAGCGGTATCTCCAAAAAACACAAAAGGAAGGTCTGGAAAATCATTGAGAATGCGAGCAATATTGATGCGCTTATGTTCCTTAAATTGTTTGCGCTTTTCTCCCCTATTAAAACCAAAATCTCTTAGAAATAAAGGTCCACGGGGAATCTTTTCATTTTCCATAAAATTGGTAATCGTATCATAAAGGTTCCAAGGACTATCTGAAAGATAAAAGAACGGGTTGGTTTGCTTTCCATCTAGTCCGAACGCCAATTTTTGATAGAGATTTACCATTCCTTCCATCGGAGATCTTCCATGAGCGTTGGAAGTGAAAGTTTTGCGAAGCATCCTTAATTTTAAAAAACTCGTCATGTGCGTTTGTAAAACCGTATCATCAATATCACTGATAATTCCGAAAGAAGCATCAGGTAATAATTGGATGACAGATCCGGTTGCAGTAACTTTCTGACCAAGATAACCAGGCGCCTCTAATAGTTCTACTTGATATTCTAGTTTTGAAATAGCATTCGCAGCAATGTCAAGCGGAAGATCAAGTTCAAGCTGGTAAAAACCTTCTTCATCGGTGAGGAGTTCATATTCTTTTCCAAGATAGGTTAACCTTAAGCGGGCATCGGGAATTTCATCTGTTTCAAAACGACGGAAATTATTGAGGATGATTCTAATAAACCGATCGTCTGGTCCATCCTTAATTCCTTCGTCTTCAATCACTCTACCACGGAGATATAATTTGGTTGGTGAATGATAACCAATGTATGGTAAGATAAGGATGGGATCTGGTTGGAACATTAGGTTAACGGTTTTATTTTTTTCAAAACATTGGTTCTAATCTTTTTTGGAATCCAATTCGACCAATTTCCTCACCAAAGGCAAAAACATTTATGATATTGTTTCTCGCCATTTAGTATAAAGATTTTGTTTGCTCAATGGCTTTGCGTTCACTCAAAACTTCTCGATAAAGTTTATCTAAAAGGTCGAACTCTTTTAGAATCTTTAATAAGGTATTAATGGTAAAATTCTTTCCAGACTCCATATTCTGAATCGTATTTCGAGAAACACCCAATTGTTCTGCTACCTCCGACTGAGTCAGTTGTCGCTGCTTACGAATAGTTTTCATTAAGCGTCCAACCTCAATTTTTACATCTTTGATTTCTATTGATTCAAACATATTTTGCATATTATAATAGGCAAAATATTATTTTTAACTCTAAAAGCCTAATATATTAATCATTCTTTATGCCTTCCTCCTTCGCCCGTCGCTTCCGATAAGCCAAAATTCCATAGCCTATCAATCCAATAAAAACAGTGATCCCACCTGCGAGATAATAAAAATTAATGGCGGTGCGAAAAACAGCAAGCGAAACAATAATGGCTAATAAAATCGTAGGAATTTCATTTAAAATTCGAAAGGTAAGATCTGTATATTTTTCAGAATCGGTATCAATCGTATCACTGATTTTCACACAGTAATAATGATAACCAGTCAATAACACTAAAAAAAATAGTTTTACTGGCATCCAAGTTTGTTGTAGATAAGCAGGATTCAAAGCCAACATACTCAACCCACAAATCCAAGTGAACATCATCGCTGGATTCAGAATAATCTTCTTAACTCGTGATTCCATCAATTGGTATTGAGGAATTAGCACGGCTTTGGTTGCTTCCTCTTTTCCCATCGCCTCTTGGTGATACACCAATATTCTAACGAAATAAAAAAGCCCACCAAACCAGGCAACGAAACCGATAATATGTAAGGTTTTGAGAAGGTAAATAGTCATGGGGGCGAGTTTTGAGGATTGGGTTGTGGAGACGCTTCGCTTGTTGAATGTTGAATCGCTGCGCTTGTTTAATTGTTTAATCGTTTAATCGAAAAAACGTGAAAAACGTATTTAGGTATTTACGTTTTTCACGTTACACGGTTGAAGCAAATCAACGATTCAATAAATCAACAAATCAACCCTAAAACGCCTCATAAATAGCACAGAAATCATCTGCTTTTAGGGATGCGCCTCCTACTAGTCCGCCATCGACATCTGGTTGTCCAAATAATTCAACAGCGTTGGCTGGTTTTACGCTACCTCCGTAAAGGATAGAGCAATTGTCAGCAGTTGCTGCATTGTATTTTCCAGCAATCATTTGACGGATTTCGCGGTGCATATCTTGTGCTTGTTTTGGACTAGCGGTTACGCCAGTTCCAATCGCCCAGATGGGTTCGTAAGCGATAATAATTTTTCCAAAATCAGCTTCTGATAAATGGAATAAACTTTCTTTGATTTGATTAGCAACGTACGCTACATGCGTATCTGCTTCTCGGATATCTAGTCGTTCTCCACAACAAAAGATAGGTGTCAATCCAGCCTCCAACACTGCATTTACTTTTTCAGCCAATAGCTCATTGGACTCATGAAAATATTCTCTTCGCTCACTGTGTCCCAAAATAACATGAGATACTCCGACAGATTTTAGCATATCCAAAGAGGTCTCTCCAGTATATGCACCGGAAGCATTTTGATGACAATTTTGCGCAGCTAAATGGATATGAGATGCGTCTTTGATGATATCTCCTACTGCTTTTAAATGAATAAAAGGGGTAGCTAAAATCATTAGTGCATTGGAGCCAACCGATTTTGCGGCTAAACCACGAGCAAGTTCTAATCCTTCTTCGTAGTTTTTATTCATTTTCCAGTTGCCGGCGGCGATGTTTTTTCTTGACATTTTTTAGTTTTGAGTTACAGGTTTTGAGTTTTGAGTTTTGGGTTACCTTAAGTATGAAGCTCTGTCTAATTGAGCTAGCATGGTGATCAAAGACATTATTAATTATTAATTAAAAAATTATTAATTAAAATTCTAAATCTCCATCAATTTCTTCGTGCCATTCCAATCCATGTTTTCCTAATTTATCTAAAAATGGATCTGGATTAAATTCTTCTACGTTAAAGACGCCGGGTCTCATCCATTGGCCGTTGAGCATCATCATGGCGCCTGTCATGGCAGGAACGCCTGTGGTATAGCTTACGCCTTGAGCCCCCGTTTCGTTAAAGGCGGCTTGGTGGCTGCAATTGTTCCAAATATAGTAAGTTTTTTCCTTTCCATCCTTGATTCCTTTAATCCGGCAACCAATAGAAGTTTCGCCAGAATAATTATCGCCGAGGCTTCCAGGATCTGGTAGGACATATTTTAAGAAATTCAGTGGAACAATTTCCATTCCGTTATACATCACAGGATCAATTCGAGCCATTCCAATATTTTGGATTACTCGTAGATGGGTGAGATATTCTTGTCCGAAGGTCATCCAAAATCTAGCACGCTTAATGGTTGGGAAGTTCTTTACAAGTGATTCTAATTCCTCATGATATAAAAGGTAGCTATCTCGTTTTCCAATATTCGGATAATTCAGCACTTCCTTGAATTCGAAGGGTTCTGTTTCTACCCAATCACCATTTTCCCAATAGCGACCTTTTTGGGTGATCTCTCGGATATTTATCTCTGGATTAAAATTAGTCGCAAACGCTTTTCCATGATCTCCTCCATTACAATCTACAATATCCAAATAATGCATCTCATCAAAGTGATGCTTGGCAGCATGGGCCGTAAAAATACTGGTCACGCCCGGATCGAATCCACAGCCTAATAAAGCCATCAGGCCTTTTTCCTTAAAACGATCTTGGTACGCCCATTGCCAAGAATATTCAAATTTCGCTTCGTCTTTTGGTTCGTAATTGGCAGTATCGAGATAGTGAACACCGGTCTCTAAACAGGCATCCATAATCGTTAAATCTTGATATGGAAGGGCCACATGAATTACCATAGCTGGTTGAAAGGAATTAATCAATTCAATTAATTCCGGTACATGATCGGCATCTACTCTGGCCGTTTGGATCGTTTGTCCAGTTCGTTCTTTTACATCAGCTGCAATATCATCACACTTTGACTTAGTTCGACTAGCCAACATAATATTACTAAATACGCCTGGATGCTGGGCACATTTTAAAGCAACAACCCGGCCGACTCCTCCGGCGCCAATAATCAGGGTTTTTGACATAGGGATATGATTTAAGTTAGTTTAAAGTTCTTGATCTTCAAGTTCCGCAAAGCTAAGATTAATTTTGTTTTTGAGGTGGGTTTTGATTGTTTTTTGATGGTAAAAAGTTTTATTCTTCTAGGGTTCTGGGCAAAACAGGATCTTTTGATTAAAGGGTTTTCTCATAAAAAATATTTCAGGTTGATTTACGTCCAAAAAGTTAAAGATCGCCAAACCGGATTTTTATGAGAAAAACCTTCTCTAGAATATTAAGGCTTCATCCCTCTGAGATTAGGATTGTTATCTTGGACTAGGGCTGTTAGAGATCCTCTCCCGTTTTTAAAAACCCGTTTCATCTTTAGATTTTGCCCTTGAGGTTGAGGTTGATTTTGCTTTTGAATTAGAATTAGAATGGGAATGGGAATTAGAATGGGAATGGGAATTAGAATGGGAATTAGAATGGGAATGGGAATGGGAATGGGAATTTGCCTATCCTATATTCCTTGTCCCAAATCTCCCTTTCACCATTCGCTCCTTTCCTTGTAGGTCTTTTTGTTTTTCAATATCAAAGAATCCAGCTTTAAAAAAGAGTGCTTCTACTTCTGTGGCGTTGTATTCGTTGGTTTCAAAATATAGCCATCCACCATTTACTAAATGTTCTTTGGCAAATTCGATGATGGTTCGATAGAAAATTAAAGGATCTTCATTGGTGACAAACAGGGCAATCTCTGGCTCATGATCAAGCACATTGGAAGACATTAATTCTTTTTCTGAAAAAGGAAT
>CALGJS010000394.1 GCA_937927835.1 uncultured Saprospiraceae bacterium
TAAATACATCGCTCCGAATGGGGCACTGGTGGCGATCAGCCGAAACCAGTCTAGCACTACCAAGGGATATGCGAATGCCGAAAACTATCAATCAAGTGTTTATTCGTTTACTCATCCTGACTATCAATTATTGGAACTCTATCGAAGGGTAAAGATCATGACATTGGTAGTAGAATTGAATAAGAAGAACTATACAGAAGAACAAGTATTAGCTGGAGAAAGAAATCTGAACCGATTGAAACAAATGATTCTGACCAGCGGCTTGGAAGTACCTGTGGTAGATGGCCCTGTGATACCAAGTTTGAGATATGACTGGGTGTCGGAATATATTTCTTTTTCTCATGGTCAAATGACGGGCCCTGTGATTCCTCCTGAATGGTGTTACTAAGAATGCTGAAAAGTGATTTTTAACCTAGGATCGTGTAAAGAATAACTTATAACATTTGGCTGCTTCTTTTACAGCTACTCTTCGTTGCTAAAATACTCATTATGCTAAGGCATAAATCGCATTTCAGCGCCTTGATTAGCTACAAAATAATCAACCCAAATATCTATAACTTATTTTTTAATCGATCCTAAGAAGGGAAACATTCAATTTTTTTACAGCTTCAAAATACTATGAGTACAAAGAAAAAACGATTCGTCTTTACGGAATTTAAGACACTGCAACACACTAGTTTTGAAAAGCTCGAAAAAGTTTGTGACAAACTTTTCGTTCTAATTCGACCAGAAGAACAACAAATTCCTTTTCCATTAGTTTTAGCCATGCAAAGAATGGGAAAAAATGCAAAATGGATCATGGCAAAGTCTACCGACAGCGGTTCACTCGAATTTCATCTCTCCTTTTTATTAGGGAAATTAGATGAAAAACTAGACGAAGAAATTGAATTTGCCATCTTATCCGGTTCTAATAATTTAGATCCCGTGATTGATTTTATCAACCAAAGCGGAAGAAGTTGCCTTAGAGTTACCGTGGAAGAAACAGAAGCAGAATACGAAACAGAAGAACTAGACCAAGAAGGCTACCTGATCGATGAAGAAGGAGATTACGAAACAGAAACGGATCTACAAATTGACCTTAGCGAATCAACTAGCCCTAAAATAAAAGAAGGAAACACACTAACGACAAATGTGTCTACTAGAACTTCTTCTAACACTCTTGACAAACAGGATATTGAAGGCAAAGCATTAGAAACAGTACAGCGACTCCAATATACTGGAAATCGACCTGCTGAAGTGATTCTATTAAGAGATTATATTGCGCTATTCCATCAAGGAATTGAAGATGACGACGGACAAGCAGACCAGATTATTAATAAATTGGTCGAAGACAAACAGATCGAAGTTCGCAAAGGAATTATTAAATACAATTTTTAAATCATAACTATTATGCACGAAGAAGTAATAGCAACTATTAAAAAGGCAGAAAAAGGAATGCACGAAACGATCGAACACCTCGAAAACGAGTTGCTCAAAGTTCGTGCTGGTAAGGCCTCGCCTTCCATGCTAAATGGCCTAATGGTCGATTATTATGGATCGCCAACACCACTGAATCAAGTGGCTAATATCATTATTTCTGATTCTAGAACCATCAGTATTCAACCGTGGGAAAAACCTATGATTGGCCCGATTGAGAAATCTATCTTTGAAGCTAATCTCGGTATTACGCCTCAAAATAATGGAGAAATGGTGATTCTAAACATTCCTCCATTGACGGAGGAACGAAGAAAAGATCTAGTTAAAAAATCCAAATCATTGGGTGAAGAAGCAAAGGTTTCTATTCGTAATAACCGTCAAAAGGCAATGGATTTCATTAAGAAATCAGTGAAAGATGGTTACCCAGAAGATCAGGGTAAACGAAAAGAAAATGATGTCCAAGAAGCAGTGGAGAAATTCAACGCTAAGATCGGTAAAATGATCGAATCGAAAGAGAAAGATATCATGACGATATAAATAAAAGCTTGTTGGCTTTTTTAGCTATTGCCAGTTGGCTTCTCTTTAACGTGAATACCAACGCAAGCAGTTTCTTAAGGCATCTTACTTCGCCTTAATATTCATTTGAAAGATTTTTAAAGAAGGACCGGTTCTCACGTAGAGCCGGTCTTTTTCTATGCGGACTAATTGCTCCGAATCTAATGGCAACCCTAAATCCATTGAACGAGTTTGAAGTGATTTTAAATTAAACACATGGATCTTGCCCTCCTGCCAATAAATCAGTTGTTGGTCAATTACCTGAAATTGTGTTAACCCTTTGACATCAATGGTCTTAGTATAATTTCCGAACAAATCGAAAAGCAAAATTCCAACTTCTGGATCATTGACATATAGTGCGTTGCTTCTTTCTAAAATAAAATTTGGCGCTAAAGTTTTGCCCAACACCAAATTGATATTATTACTCTCTTGTACTACTTTTCCGTTTCGGTCTATTTTCTTTAGAACAAATTTTAGATCATCATAAATCCATAGATTATTATCACTAGAAATTCCTACCGCCGGAACATCAATTACATCCAAGTCAAATAAATCAAAAGCTCCCGTTTCACTCAATGTTCTATCCAATAAAATCACTCTTCTAAAATCAGGGTAGAATAATAATAAATTAAAGGGATCCGTCGCATCAATAAAACTAAGATCTCCTAAAGTGTTGTTATTATAACGAAATTGAATCTTCCCGTTCGGTGTGTATTTGACTACTTCGTTGGTTTTGGTTACCGTGTAAACATTACGCACTTGGTCCGTGGTAAATACGGGAGAAGAGATTTCCAAGGTATGCAGTAAGGAATAGTCCAAGGGCTTTTCTGATTGCCCAACGAGCAAAGATGGCAGTAAACACCCAATCAAAAAACCAACGATTCTATACTTTAATAATTTTTCCATGATCATTTTCAAAAAATCTAATGGCGAACTCTTTTCCGTCAAAAACGCCATACGAACAGGTATGTAACCATTCTCCTAAGTTAATATAACGACGGGATGGCTGATTTAGCGTACAATCGATGGTTAAATGTCGATGTCCAAAGATAAAATAATCAATCGCTGAATCACTCTGATAGGTATTGGCAAAAATAGCCAACCATTCTTTCTCCGGCCCTTGAAAAGCAGGAATCCCATGTTCCATCTCTCGGCTTTTACCCGAAGAGAACTGCATCAACCAAAGCGCAAAATTAGGATGAAGTCGTGCATATAGCCATTGGCAGAGCGGATTGGATAGTATTTTTTTCAAAAATTTATACCCATGATCTCCCGGACCTAATCCATCACCATGACCTATAAAAAAGTTTTTATTCCCAAGTTGCCGAGTAATGGGTTCTCGGTAGACGGGAATATCTAGTTCTTTTTCAAAGTAATCAAACATCCACATATCGTGATTGCCTGTAAAAAAATAAATTTCTATTCCCTCGTCTCTCAGTTCTCTTAGTTTACCAAAAAATCGCAAATAACCTCTCGGTACTACCGTTTTATATTCAAACCAAAAATCAAAAATATCACCAACTAGATAAATCGCCTTCGCGTCTACTCGGATCATCTCCAACCAACGAACAATCTGCTTTTCTCGCTCTCGACTGGTCAATTTACCATCTGAACCCAAATGAAAATCTGACGCAAAATATATTTTATCTTTATTCATTCTTATAATTAGCTGGTTGGCCAGTTTGCTGGTTGGCTAGTTGGCTTCCTTCTATCGTGCAAATCTACATTTTAGGAAACGGTAACTAACAAGTTATTCAGCAATCTGTCTTATCCTCAAAATTCTTTCACTTAGAACTTAATTAGCACTACCTTTGCTTGTGAAATTTGTTAGCAAACAAAAGCCTAAATTAAAAATAATTTATCAACCGATAAGTACAAAGAAAAATGAATTTAGATCTATCAGGAAAAAATGCACTCGTTTGTGGTGGAAGTAAAGGAATTGGGAAGGCTGCTGCCAAAGAATTAGCGCTTCTCGGAGCCAACGTTACCATCGTTTCGCGTACTGCTGAAACACTCAGCGATGTCGTCAACGAATTAGCCCTCATCAACGATAAACAAGACCACGACTTTTTAGTGGCCGACTTTTCCGATCAAGCAGACTTACGTAAAAAGGTCACCGGACTACTCACGGTTAAGCCGATTCACATTCTAATTAATAACACTGGTGGACCACCATCTGGACCTATCCTAAATGCTTCACCAGAAGCCTTTTTGACCGCATTTAATAATCACCTGATTTGTAATCAACTATTGGCATCCATTGTCGTCAAAGGAATGATCAAGGACGGTTATGGTAGAATCATCAATATTATTTCGACTTCCGTCAAACAGCCTATTACTGGGCTAGCCGTATCTAACACAATTCGTGGAGCAGTAGCCAATTGGTCAAAAACACTAGCGAATGAATTAGGACCACATGGAATTACCGTCAATAATTTATTGCCAGGTTCTACCTCTACTGGACGTCTAGAAGATATCTTTAACGCCAGAGCCGCAAAAAACGGAACAACCCGCGACGAAGAAGCCGAAAAAATGAAAAAGACGGTTCCTTTAGGTCGCTTCGCTACTCCAGCTGAAATCGGATCGGCGGTTGCCTTTTTGGCTAGCCCAGCTGCGGCTTATATCTCAGGGACGAACTTGGTGGTGGATGGAGGAAGAACTAAATCTTTGTAGGATGTTTAATTAATAATTTGGTAATGAAAAATTAATAATGCCTGCTATCGTGGAAGTCGTAATTAATTAAGTTTTGCTGATTAACTGGTTATGTTCCAAACACCAAAAATTAGCTCAATTTTTAAAATTATTGGCTCAATTTCACCCTAGTATTTTTTTATAGAAAAATCAACCAGTTAACTAAACAGAATTTTTACATACCTATTAAATTTTTCAACATTGATCCTTAATAAATCGCAGATATTATTCATTAATGTCATTATTAATTATTCATTCTAAAAACATGAAATTAGAACATATCGGCATCGCCGTCAAAGACTTAGAAGCTGCCAACGAATTATACGCACGCTTAATCGGAAAAAAACATTATAAAGTTGAGTCGGTTGAATCGGAAAAAGTCAAGACTTCTTTTTTTAAAACTGGATATTCTAAAATAGAATTGCTAGAAGCTACTGGACCAGAAAGTGCCATCGCTCGACACATCGAAAAGCGAGGAGAAGGCATCCATCATATCGCTTTTGAAGTCAAAGATATTTACGCAGAAATGGAGCGATTAAAGAAAGAAGGTTTTCGATTACTCAATGAAAAACCGAAACGTGGAGCAGATAATAAACTCGTCTGTTTTATCCATCCAAAAGACGCCAACAGTGTACTAGTCGAACTTTGTCAACGGATCGTTGAATGATAGACTTTATTCTAAAATAATCTCTACTTGGTTTCTTAAAAAAAATCCAGCATAAAGTCTTATGGAATTACACCATTATTTGATTGCTATCCTCGGAGGTGGCATTGCAGGGGTCATCAATACACTTGCAGGTAACGGTTCAGCCATTACATTAACCATCCTGACAGAAGTGCTGGGCCTTCCTCCCAATGTTGCCAACGGGACCAACCGTGTGGGTATTTTTTCTCAAACTGCTGCGGGTAGTTGGATTTTTTATAAGAATGGAAAACTCGATTTAAATCGAAGTTGGGTCTATGGTATTCCTACGATTATCGGCGCCATCTTTGGCGTATTGGTCGCCGTATGGGTGAGCAACGAGCAATTTAAACAAGTTTTTAGTTTTATGATGGTTGCCATGTTTTTGGTCATCCTTGTCAAACCCAAACGCTGGCTTCGGGAAACAGACCTGACTGCCAAACGCAATTATTGGTTCATCATTCCAGGCTTTTTAGCCATCGGTTTTTACGGTGGTTTTATCCAAATGGGAATGGGTATTTTCTTTTTAGCCATCATGGTACTCGGTGCTCGACACAGTATGACGGATGCCAATGCGGTCAAGAGTTTTGTTATCATGATCTATACTATTGTCGTCATCGCCATCTTTCAATGGAAAGGATTGATCGACTGGAAAATGGGTGCCCTGATGGCCGTAGGACAAACAACTGGTGGCTGGTGGGCCGCAACTTTTGCTTCCCGCTACGAACACGCGAACTTATGGGCATACCGTTTGTTAGTGGTTATCGTCACGCTGGCAATCATTAAATTATTTAATGTGCATCAGCTGATCTTTTCGCTTTTTTAGAAAATTATTTAAGTATAAAAAACTTTGATTTTCTTTTCAATACAACTATAGCAGTCCAACGATTCAACAAATCAACAATCCAAATGTCCGTTCTAAATCAAGAAAAATCAGCGCCTGATATAAAAATTATCCTAGCTTTTTTCATCATCTATTTTGTTTGGGGTTCTACTTATTTGGCCAATCAATGGGCCATTGCAGATATGCCTCCTTTCTTGATGGCGGGCATTCGTTTTATAATCGCGGGCGCGCTTTTATATGGTTATTGTATGCTGATTGGAAAGAAATCTCCTACGCGTACTCAAGTTCAAAATACTTTTTTTGCTGGATTGTTTTTGTTTGCCATGGGCAATGGTTTAGTGGTTTGGGCTTTGCAATATGTGGACTCTGGGATTGCAGCGCTCGTTGTCGCTTTTGAACCATTGATAGTCGTTTTGATGATGTGGAAAATGAAAAACGAAAAACCAACCGCCAATATTTGGGCTGGGATTTTGTTAGGGATTTTAGGAATGGGATTATTGGTTGGTCAACCTGAATTTATAAATGATGTTAATTGGCTATGGGGCGTCGCAGCGATTTTTGCAGCCATCATTGCTTGGGGTTATATTTCTATTTGGATTACCGATGCCAACCTACCTGAATCTTTATTACAAAGCGCTGCCTTACAAATGTTCTTTGGCGGAATTGTGATGTTGATGATGGGTTTAGTCTTGGGCGAATATCCTTTGTTTGACTATCAAAAAATCGGAACACGTGCTTTTTGGTCTTTAGGATACTTGATTATTTTCGGTTCGATCATGGCCTTTACTGCCTTTAATTTTTTATTAAAAAATGTTTCTCCGACAAAGATTGTCACCTCAACTTATATCAATCCAGTAGTGGCGCTATTCTTAGGTTATTATTTAAATAAAGAAGGAATTAGTGGACAGTCGTTGATGGCGGCGAGTTTGTTGATTATTGGAGTGGTCTTGATTAATTGGAAGAAGAAAGGGGGGCATTAAAATTATCTTTTCTAACAATAGCATTAATACATTTCCGTTAAATTACCAATAGTGTTAATTTTAACGCTACAGAACTATGCCCATTCATTTTTAATATTCCAAAATGATAAAAAACCTTATTCTTTTTTTACTCTTCTTATCTTTTTCTTTACAAGGACAAGAACGAAAAAACACCATCACGATATTCTATACTCCCATTATAACCAATGGTACACTTTATACCCAAGAAAGCTCATGGGTTTCTCCTGGATTTTATCTGACACAACCTCCTTCTCGTTTTTTCTATGGTTATCAAATCGGTATTGACTATAGTCGTCAAATTAAAAAAAACATAGTCTCCATTAGTTATCGATTTGCCTCTAGAGGGCAGCAATCTCCGCATTATTTTAATACTGCTTTTGCTAATCCCGAAGATTCACCTGAAAATTATGGAGGCGGGATGTGGGACACTAGATTGACCAGTAATGAATTTATTTTGGGAGTCGAACGTCCGTTTTATAAGAATGCTTCAAAAGGGCTCACTATTGGAATAAAGGGAGCTATGTCAATAGATATTTATAATAATTTCATCATTCGGGATTATATTATTGAAAAAGATACAGGGATTAAACGGCCTGGGTGTTGTACAAGAGGTAGCAGTCTGAATCCTGATGAATGGTTCAATCAACTAAAAGACAAGTTAAGTGGTGGTCATTTCCGTTTAGGGTTTATGGTAATGTTGCCAGTACGACTAATGTTGGTAAGCGATGTAGTAAGTTTTTCGATAGCACCTGAAATAGAATATCTAACTAAAATAATAGAAGAAATTAACATTAACACTGGTAATGGACACCTCTTTTCGGCAGGTGTTCGTTTAGGCATTGGGGTTAGTTTTTAAAAAAAATGAAATGAAATTATTTTTAATATTACTCTTTTCAACCTTCCCTTTTTTGAGCCACGCTCAGCAAGCTTGGGGCATAGGAAGTGAGATAGGATTCTTTCATGGAAAGTTTGTCACAGAAGGGGTAGCGATTGGAGGAAGTCTTTCGAGTCGTTCCAATTTATTACCTAGTGGAGGACTTAATGGATCTCTTTATTTCCAATCTGCCAAAGATCATTTTTTTGTAATTAAGGGAGGTTATAGGACGAATGGGTATAAATATATTTTGCAAGGTTTCTTTGAGGAGGATCGTGCAGTCTCAAGACATCGGTTTCATTATCTTGGAGTTAGTCCACAATATTTTTATCGAGTAGGCCAATATAAAAAAAGAGAAAAACTAAGATTCTATCTTTCAGGTGGACTATTCTGGAATTATAAAATCCATTCAAAATGGACACATGCTAATGTTCAGACTTTTGAAAATGCAGGATTTAAAAATCAAGATTTTGGCTTAGTCTTCGGAGCCAACTTTTTAAGAAAAATTTCAAAGCGAAAAGACTATATATTCTTCTTCAATTATCATCTCGGATTGAATAATCTCTCTCCTTCAACTACACCTTTTACCAAGACTTTTCTTAGAGGTACGACCATCGGTATGGTTGTAAAAACTAACAAGAAAAAAAAGCGCAAAAAACTAAGGTAGCCTTATGAAAAGCATTTTACTATTCTTATTCACACTCAATCAAGTAAGCGCCTCTTACACGCAGATTTTTCCTTCAGATTGTTATAGTGATTCGCCTAGAGCAATTAATATTAAAGAGAGTCTCGAAAAGCTTAATTGTCGTGATGATATGCGTTTTTACCAAAAAACACAAACTTCTATTTTAATTCTTAAAATATTCTATAGGCGCAAAGAAAAGCCTACTGAGTATTGCGACGTACTAACCTTTGCAAGATTTTTTGATTCTTTGTTAATAAATGGATTAGAATTAGATTACGATATTCCTTTAAGGTTTGTTTTTACTTTTAAACCTGACAACCATTATACTAACATGTATCCTTTCGGCGGGCCTCATCCAAGATTCAAAACATACTATGATTCACTTAAAACGGAAGAAGAGAATAAATACCGGAGAATTACTGAAAAACAAAAATTACATCCGCTTTTCATAAAATTAAACCAACTCTATTCAGAAAGGATACTTTCATCATTCGAAAAAAATATCGAGGTTGACATTGAGAATATTATATATCAAATTGAGTTGTGCGAATCTCTGGTTTATCCTAATCAAGTAACCACTATCTTAAGAGGTCATTTTAGAGAATTAACCTCAAAAAAGTATTTTGAGCATATATCAAATTAGTAGAATGAGTCATTTTTAGGCTTTGAGATTGAGGTTGAGGTTGTTTTTGAAGTTTTAAATTTATTCTGGCACAATTTATTGAACAGTCTCATTTCCTCTCACCCCACCTCAAACCCATAAACCGTCTCACTCCTAAATTCCTCACCAGCCTCTAAAACCGTACTCGGAAAATGTGACTGATTCGGACTATCTGGAAAGTGTTGTGTTTCTAGACAAACTGCTTGATAGTTTTTCAACTTTACCCCCTTCTTTTCTGTCGGTGTTCCCGCTAGAAAATTTCCCGTATAAATTTGCAGTCCCGGTTCTGTCGTAGCAACTTTTATTTTCCTACCACTTTCTGAATCATACAAAACAGCAACCGATCGCAACCGATTATTCCAACCTGAAAGCACCCAATTATGATCATAACCACCAGCGTTTTTCAACTGCAGATGTGGTTCGAAAATGCGCGCACCAAGAGGCGCTAGTTTTCTAAAATCAAAAGGCGTGTTGTGCACATGTAAGTAGTTACCCGTCGGAATCAATGTCTTATCTGTCGACGTAATTCGATCACTCTTGATTGCTAAAAGATGATCCAATACACTCTCTTTTCCACTCAAATTAAAATAGGAATGATGGGTAAAATTCACCACCGTCGTTTGATCCGTAACAGCATGATATTTAATTTTTAATTCGTTTTTATCCGTCAAACAATAAGTGACCGTCGTCGTCAAATTCCCAGGAAAGCCTTCCGCTCCATCTGGACTAAAACAAGTCAAAGCCAAGGCTGCTCCTTCGGATGTTTTAATAATTTCTGTTTGCCAATTTTGCAAAGCCAATCCTCGAGGACCACCATGTAAATGATTGGGTGAATTGTTAGTAGCGAGTCGATATGTTTTTCCGGAAAGTTTAAATCGGCCTTTGGCAATTCGATTAGCGTAACGGCCGACCGTGGCGCCAAAGTACGGACTGTGTTTTAGATAGTTCTCTAGCTTTTGATAGCCAAGCACAATATTGATCCGTTTTCCTTTTCTGTCTGGCGTCCATAATTCGGTTAAGGTCCCGCCATAACTGATGACTTTTGCCATCAAGCCATTTTTATTTTTTAGAATAAACTGATAGACGGTTTCTCCATTCTTTAATTGACCGAATTTTTCCTTTCTGATGGACATTAATAAATCATTTAGTAAAAAAATATAATCAGCCTGTAATATAAAAAGCATTTACCTTTTTACGGGTAAATGCTTTCATTCTTTTTAGAACTTGTTCTAAAATAGAAATTGCTCTATCACTTATTCTACGGCTAAAGTTAGATTTAGATCAAACTCATCGTAGATGGTCTTGTCTCCTAAATTATCAAAAAAGCTTCCAGAACCATAGCGCACATCAAAATCAGTACGGTCAATCTTAATTGCTGCAGTAGCAATCGCTCCTTTCATATCTTTTTTCACAATTGCATTAAATCTGATCGCTTTTGTAGACGCTTTAATCGTCAGATTACCCGATACACGGTAATCACCCTCAGCTCCACGGCTTACTACTTTAGCAATATCAAAACGTGCAGTTGGATATCTTTCAACACCAAAGAAATCAGCAGATTTTAGATGACCTTCCAATTTCCCCTTACCTTGCTCTGCTGTCAAATCTGTACTACTAATGGTCGTCATATCTACTACAAAAAATCCTCCCGTCAATACTTCATCTGTATAGGTTAGCTCCCCATCTTTAAGTTTCAGCGTCCCTTCGTGCGACCCCGTTACTTTATAACCTTTCCAGTTGACAATACTGTTTTCTAAATTTGCTTTCAATGTTTTAACCACCGGAGCATCTGTAAAAGACATTCCAATCAATAATGTAAGGGCCATCAAACCCATTAATTTCAATGATTTCATAATAAAAAAATATTTTGTTTGTAATAATATAAAAAATCAGCCTCGCATCTTATCTAATAAATTACTTAGCTGTGTTGCTTCTTTTTCAGAAAGATTTTTCAAAACATCTCCTAATTGATTATCTTGTTTTGCAATCTTTTCCAATAATAAAATTCCTTTACTCGTCAATGCAATATCTACGAGCCGTTTGTCTGACGGACAGGTATGTTTACTCACCAATTGCTTTTTTTCCAGTCGATCTACTACTCTCGATGCATCTGACATTTTATCCAGCAATCGCTCGCGAATAGCCGCCGTAGAAATCGGCTTATCTGCCCCTTTTACAATCCGTAAAACATTAAACTGCTTACGGGTTAGATCATATTTTTTGAAAAAAATACGATGCTGATCATTTAACCAGTTACTGGAAAAGATCAGATTGACCGCCGCCCGATGATGGGCACTCTTAAAAGGGCGGGTTTGTTTGATCGCTTTTTCAATTTTCATTATGCAAATTTAATGGTTAAACATTGATGTTGCAACATTGTTTTAAGAATTTTTCACCTTCCACTAATAAAAAATCGCTAATCAACTGATATACAGTTAATTAGCGATCAATATTTTTTTTGAAAAATTTAGGACTTACCCGACTACATGTCCTACAAATTCCGCATCATCATCAATGACTAAATCATCTTGGCGACGAAAGCAAAGGCCAGCCGTCCTCCCTGTCCAAAAGATACTGGGCTGATAGCGATGTCCTTCTAAATCAAAATTAAAAGGTGCTAGCTCTTGGTAGACAACTGGAAGGTCATCATAATCTCCTTCTGTTTGATAGGTTGGTTCCGGTTCACCATCATAAAAAGAGATATTTTCTCCCATTCTTCCGTAGATCGGTTTTGCTACATATTTATGATCCGGAAAATCTGCTGCCGAAAAAGTAGTCTTCAACAAGTAAGGATTTTCAGGGTACAAATCATAAGCATATTTTAGCAATGCCTTGGACTGTAACAACATCGTATACGCTGGATTGAGCACTACCACTTTTCTATTGATGATTAATCTTTCTAGATCATCAAAAAGATTGGGCTCCTCGTAAGCGATAAAATCCCACGGAATAAATTTATACCAGAAATCATATCGAACAAACGCACCATCGTCTTCTTCTAAAAAGATACCTTCTTCAGGAGAAAAGATAACCCGTTCTAAAATAGCAGACTCTACCTCTTCGAATCCAGCTTCACGCGCAGCTTCTGCGACTACATCTGCGTTGATCCAGTCTTCCTCGTATCCCAAAGTGGAGATCAACAAAGTAGGATCTCGATCTGGATGTTGATTGATAATCCGTCGAAATCGCTCGATGAGTTCTTCGATCAATGGATTGTAAGGACTCCCTTCGAGTTTTTCCTCTTCTTGCTTCCACTGCTGCTCTTGTATATAGGCGGTCTCTGCCAGTAAGGAGCATGTATCTGCATTAATTTCCAACAACTTAATCGGCACCCCATCCATGCCGCCCGAAAAATCAAATCGACCGAGCAAATGCGTATCCATTTCGTTGGCAATCGAATGCTTTACTAAATCAATGGCATGTGGAGGAATTCCGAGTAGCTTCCACTCACCTTGCTGTACCGCATGTTCTGCCGCTTTTAGCAAAATTCGGTAGCTAATTTCAGCGGCTTCTCGCAGCGCATCGACTTCTTTGGTCGACATCTGTAAGAAGTCGTTGGACAAATATTCCTCGTTTTCTCCAGTAGCGAGCCACTCTAATTCCAAATCTTTGATGACTTCTTCCTCCAATGGGCGGACCGAAACAATGCGATTATCCACCATAAGAACGCGTAGATTTTCCAGAGCCATAACCTGATTTTCCGCTAGAAGGACGCGTACGTGTCACTCGGTTAGCAGAACTTTTCATTTTTTTACCAGCACCATTAGATGCTTTACCATGCGCTTTTGGATCCGTGTAGGCACCAGCTCGTGGAGCTCTTCCGCCCATACGTCCTAGCATGATAAATCCAAAATAACCCAATCCAGCAGAATGTACTACAGATCGCTGACGACCAGAACCATTGGCTTCGATCAAACGAGCTTCTGCCAGGGTAAAAGTGTCGCTAGTCATATCCATATAGTTCGCAATGATGCGACTATCAGAGGTATCTGCTACGGTTTCTTCGTTTTCGATCTTAAATAAATCTGTCTCAACTTCTTTCACAGTTGTAATCAATCCTTCTGTTGGGATTTCAATTTCTTCTGTTTCTACGCTGCTACCACAACTGGTAAAAATGAGGCCACATGCTAAAAAGATAAGCAAGAGTGCAGGAATAGTCGTTTTAATTGCTGATGATTTCATAATTTTGTCTTTTATTTTAGTTTATGAAGTTTAATAAATTTTTATAGAGGAGTTTAGGTAAATTTTCATAATTCTGTGAAATTGAGAAAATTTTGTAAGCCCTTAGAACCAGCGACCAAGATAATCAACTCCAGAGTATTTTGTTTGTTTTTTGTTAAAAAATATTAATATGAAGGTCGGACCGTTAGAACGGATAGCTTTTTTTCTGGCGGTATTTATTGCTGGATTGTGTTCGCTGATTTATGAGTTGTTGATTAGTACGACTGCTTCTTATTTTTTAGGCGATAGTATCAAACAATTTTCTCTCACTATCGGAATTTACATGGCCGCTATGGGATTGGGGTCTTATTTGACTCGATATTTGCCTGATGACTTACTAGGTTGGTTTGTAAAAATAGAAGTATTACTCGGCATTATCGGTGGTCTAAGCGTTCCTCTTTTATACTATGGCTTTGATCAATTATCCGTAGATAGTTATCAATTCTTAACTTTAGGAATTACTTTTCTAATCGGTGTACTTACTGGATTTGAAATACCATTGTTGGTTAGAATTTTAAAAACCTATTATCCGCTCAAGAGTAATCTCGCTTACGTGCTTAGTCTTGATTATGTCGGAGCATTATTTGCCACGCTTTTATTTCCTTTTTTACTTTTACCTTTTGTGGGTACCTTTAAAACTTCGATTATTTTTGGGGCGGTCAATATTATTTTAGGTCTGAGTATTTATCGATTTTTTACGGGGCGTTTACAAATCAATAAGAAACGATGGATGGAACCGACTATGATTGCCTGTTTGATCGGATTCCTCTTAATTGGCATTTTTTCAGACCGGTTGCTCGGCCATTGGGAAGACAATTTTTATACCGCTAGAATTATTTATAGTAAAGAAACGCCTTACCAAAAATTGGTACTCACCAAAAACAAAGAAGATTTACGACTATACATCAACCGGATCATTCAGTTCTCTTCCTTAGATGAATATCGTTATCACGAATCCTTAGCAATGGTTCCTTTAGAAGCTGCACCATTTAAAAAGTCAGTGCTCGTGCTTGGAGGTGGAGAAGGGTTACTTGCCCGTGAAATTCTAAAACATCCCAAGGTAGAAAACATCACCATCGTTGATCTAGACCCAGAAGTATTTCGGCTTGGAAAAGAAAATAAATTTTTAAGAGAAGTGAATAAGAATGCTTTACACAATCCTAAAGTCACTTTAATCGCCGAGGATGCGATGGCTTATTTACGAACCACAACTGATATTTACGATGTAATTATTGCGGACTTACCCGATCCATCTAATGAGGCAATTGCACGTTTATATAGCACTGCTTTTTTCAAACTAGCACAAACAAAATTGAGTCGCTACGGAATATTCGCTACACAAGCTACGGGTCCTTTCCATACGCGTCGTGCCTTTTGGTGCATCTACGAATCGCTTAAAGCCAGTGGATTTGCAGACGTTTATCCTTATCATACTTATGTTCCTTCATTTGGAGATTGGGGGTTTCTCATTGCGGCAAATCATCCTATTGAGCCACGAAAATTCTCGTCTGATCTTTCTCTAAAATATTTAAATGGCGAGAATGTAGAAAGAATGTTTTATTTTGAACCAGACATTGACCATCCAAAAGATCTAGAAGCAAATAAACTTGACCATCCGGTTTTATTGGAATACTTTCTAAAAGATTGGGAACGATGGCGAAAAGATAAAAAGAATTAAATTTGCCGTTTGCTGCTGACTATGTGTTTTTCTCATTCACATTAAAGAGAAGCAAATAGCCAAAAACATTAATAAAACATGACGAATTTTCTCGGACAACATTGGCTGATTGAAGGTTATCACTGCGATGCCCAGCTATTGTCTGATCCGAAAGCGATGGAGAGAATTTTAAAAGAAACCGCAGAAATAATGGGAGCAACGATTGTGACGAGTACCTTCCACCATTTTTCTCCACTGGGTGTTTCTGGCGTAGTCGTTATTCAGGAAAGTCATTTAACTATTCATACCTGGCCAGAGCACGCTTATGCAGCGGTCGACATTTTCACTTGTGGTGAAATTGATATGGAGGCCGGTGTTGTTCATCTCCAAAAAGCATTAGCTGCCGATGAATTAAAAATTGTAAAAATGAAAAGAGGAAACTTAGATAAGAAAGCACCAATCAAAAATTAAACTGCAATCTTAAAGTTGGTTTACCAAAAAGCTTACCTTACCCTTCCGATTCCATCCGCCGTAACCACCTCTGTCATATCTGGTTTTTTACCAAATTTTTGATCGTAGCTTTTATTAAGTTTTTGCTGAACAGTTTCAATAGCATCTACGTGAATCAGGTTGAGTGTACATCCACCAAAACCACCGCCCATCATCCGCGCACCTAAAACACCTTCTTCATTTCGCACCTGATCTACTAAAAAATCAAGCTCTTCACAACTCACTTCATACTCCTTACTCAATCCTTCATGCGAAGCATACATCAACTTTCCAAGGGTCGTTAATGCTCCAGTCATCAAAGCTTTTTGCGCAGCGACTACCCTTTGATTTTCTTCCAAAACATATCGCACTCGCTGATAAGCAATCGGATCAATTTCCGATTTATATTCCGATAATTTTTCTATGGTCAACTCTTTCAGAGAGCTAATTCCTATTTTTTTATTGAGAAAATCTAAGACTGATTCGCAGCTTTTTCTACGATCATTATATGCCGTATCTGCTAGCGAATGTTGAACCATAGTATTAAAAAGTACCAATCGATAATCTCCAAGTTTTAGCGGTGCATACTCGTGTGTATGTGTTTGGCAATTAAGTTTCACCACTTGTTCTTCTTTTCCAAAAAGCACCGCATACTGATCCATCAGTCCACACTTAATTCCAACTCTATGCTCAGCCGCTTGGCCGATTTTTGCCAACTCCAATCGATTCAATTTCCAACCAAACAAATCATTTAACGCAAACGCAAAGCCACAAGTCAACGCAGCCGAAGAAGACATACCTGACCCAATTGGAATATTCCCTCCAAAAGCACAAGTAACGGTGTTTGGTACTAAGCCTTTTTCAGCTAAAACCGCTAAAACGGCATAAAAGTATTTTGCCCATCCCTCTGCCGGCATCTGATCGAGAGATGGATCAATCTCTACTGATTGCTCCATCTCCAAAGCCATTAGCTCGTGACTATTTTTTTGATTGACCGCAATCGCAAAAAACAACTGTCGATCGACAGCCGCCGGCATCACAAAACCATCATTATAGTCTGTATGTTCGCCAATCAGATTTATTCTCGCGGGTGCACGAAAGACTGCAGGTTCCAATTCAGAAGCAACACCAAATGCCGCTAACACTTCTTCTAAAATCATTGATTGAGTAATTTTTTCACAAAAGTAGCTAAATCGTTACTAAGAGTAAATTGAAAATATTTTTTTTTAAAACTTGATCCCTACAATTGGAACCAAATACAGATTTATACGTTTTTATAGCTGAACTTTGTGATAAAAGTTAAATATTTGGGCAGATGTATAAAAAAGTATTTATATTTGCCCTCCTATTGAAAGATAGGATACACTTTAAGGTTGCGTGGCCGAGTGGCTAGGCAGAGCTCTGCAAAAGCTTGTACGGCGGTTCGAATCCGTCCGCAACCTCCAAAGCATTCTTAAAAGCCCTGATAATCAGTTGATTGTCAGGGCTTTTTCTT